>NZ_JBFWLZ010000059.1:0-9688 GCF_050251835.1 Diaphorobacter sp.
GCGTGCCGGTTCGACCCCGGCTCGGGGCACCACGAAGATTCGATATGTCACATTACAACGCTCCCTTTGAAATCCATGTCCACGGTCAGGTGCTGCTGAGGGCCGATGTGGACTTCAGCCAGATACAGGCGGCGCTCAAACCCCTGTGGCAGTACGCCGGGGCGCGTTCTCTGGCCGATGGCGCCGCCAGCGCCTACGAGGAAGAGCCAGGCATTCAGTTTGACGCCAAAACGCACATGCTGCAGCTTTGCTGGACAGTGCGTGGCGATGAGGATTTCCGCCATTCGCTCGATGAGATGTGCATGAGCCTCAATGAACTCGCACAGCAGGGCGCGGCCATCGAAGTCACCTTCTACGACGCCGAGTTTGACGAAGAAGAAGCGCCCGAGGACGAAGAGGCACGCGACGATTTCGTTATGCTCTTCGTAGGCCCTACGCCTGCGGCCATCATGCAGGTGCAAAGGGATTTGCTGGTGCAGGACGTGGTCAACCTCATGGAACGCCACTTTGACGGCTCCGAGCTGGCTGGCGTGGTATCCGAGATCGACAAGCTGTTCTCGCAGCGCTTTGATGCGCTGGTGAGCTCACTTGAGATCGGTAAGCCACCGCGCGGCATGGGCGGCAATGGGCATGGCGGTGGCCGTCGCCCGCGCCATCTGCACTGACCTGCGCACCGCCTGAGTACGCATGGGCTTGTGACCGCTGCGGTCGCGAATGCAGTGTTTTATGCTCGACAGCACAGGCTGATGACGTGATCCACTGTGCCAGCTTGTGGCCCTCGCGCCAAAGCGTTTGCGCCATCCTTGATGGGCCATTGCCCTGCCCCGAGCAGCACCATGTCCGCAACACACCCCGATGATCTGCTGGCCCAGGTGGCAGCCTTGCCGCCGCTGCCGGGTGTGTATCGCTATTTCGATGCGCAGGACATGCTTCTGTACGTGGGCAAGGCGCGCAACCTGAAAAAGCGGGTCAGCAGTTACTTCACCAAACAGCACGGTGGCACGCGTATCGGCCACATGGTGAGCAAGATCGCCAGGCTGGAGACGACCGTAGTGCGCTCCGAGGCCGAGGCGCTGCTGCTGGAGAACAACCTCATCAAGTCGCTAGGGCCCAGATACAACATTCTTTTTCGCGACGACAAGAGCTACCCCTATCTGAAGATCACCGGCGTGGCCGCCAAGGACGGTAGCGGCGACAAACCGGGCCAGCGCTATCCGCGCATCACCTACTACCGTGGCGCCGTGGACAAAAACCACCGCTACTTTGGCCCCTACCCCAGCGGATGGGCTGTGAAAGAGACCATCCAGCTGCTGCAGAAAGTGTTTCGCCTGCGCACTTGCGAGGACACGGTTTTTGCCAATCGCACACGCCCCTGCCTGCTCTACCAGATCAAGCGCTGCAGCGCGCCCTGCGTGGCGCTGATATCGCCCGAGTCTTATGCAGGTGACGTGCATGGCGCGCAGGCCCTGCTGCGCGGCGAAACGCAAGAGCTGCTGCAAGCGCTGGAGCAGCGCATGCTTGCGCACTCCGACCGGCTTGAATTTGAGTTGGCGGCAGAGGTGCGCAACCAGATCACCGCCCTGTCGCGCGTACTGCACCAGCAGGCGGTGGAGAGCCTGTCGGACAAGGATGTGGACATCCTGGCCGTCAAGGTGGCGGGCGGACGCGCATGCGTCAACCTGGCCATGGTGCGCGGCGGGCGTCACCTGGGGGATCGGGCGCACTTTCCCGTGCACCTGGAAGATGCCACTGGCGTGTTCCAGTCAGAAGATGCCGACGAAAGCACCCTGCCCGCTGCGGCGCCGCCCAGGCGCGTCGAAGCGCTGGTGCTGGAGGCCTTCATCGCCCAGCATTACCTGAGTGTGGCACCGCCCCCCACACTGATCACCAGCGAACCCGTGGACTCTGCCCTGCTGGAAGCCCTGTCGCAGCAAAGCGGCGTACGCATCAGCGCCGTGCACCAGCCACGCGAGCAGCGACGCGCATGGCTGGACATGGCGCAAAACAATGCCGAGATCCAGCTGGCGCGCCTGCTGGCCGAAGAAGGCTCGCAGCAGGCGCGCACACGCGCTCTGGCAGACGCCCTGGGCCTGGATACCGATAACCTGGACACGCTCACCATTGAATGTTTTGACATATCGCACACCGCCGGCGAGGCCACGCAGGCCTCGTGCGTAGTGTTTCATCACCACAAAATGCAAAGCAGCGAGTACCGCCGCTTCAAGATCGAAGACATCGTCGGCGGCGATGACTACGCGGCCATGCGGCAAGTGCTGACGCGGCGCTACAGCAAGCTGGCGCAGGCGCAGCGCGAGGCCGGTGGAGCAGAAGTGTCCAGCCCCGGCGCACGTATGCCCGACCTGGTGCTGGTCGATGGCGGCAAGGGCCAGGTCAGCGTGGCCCGCGAGGTGTTCTCCGAACTGGGACTGGACTTGTCGCGCATCGTGGGCGTGGAAAAAGGCGAGGGCCGCAAAGTGGGCCTGGAGGAGCTGGTGTTTGCCGACGGGCGTGACAAGGTCTATCTGGGGCGTGATTCCGCAGCGCTGATGCTGGTGGCGCAAATACGCGACGAGGCACACCGCTTTGCCATCACCGGCATGCGCGCCGCGCGGGCCAGAGTGCGCGTGGGCGGCAGCCGACTGGAGGAGATCCCCGGCGTGGGCCCCAAGAAGCGCGCGCGCCTGCTGCAGCGCTTTGGCGGGGTGCGCGGCGTGCAGGACGCCAGCGTGGAGGACCTGGCCACCGTCGAGGGCATCTCGCGCGAACTGGCAGAGGACATCTACCGCGCACTGCGCTGAGCCACGCTTGCCGCGAACCCTTGCGCCGCGTGACACAATCGACACCCATGTTTTTCACCATTCCCACCGTCATGACCTGGACGCGCATCGTCGCGATACCCTTGATCGTGGGGGTGTTCTATGCGCCCATGGAGCCGGCCACGCGCAACCTGATCGCCACGATGATGTTCATCGTGTTTGCAGCTACCGACTGGCTGGACGGCTTTCTGGCGCGCAAACTCAATCAGACATCGGCCTTTGGCGCCTTTCTCGACCCGGTGGCGGACAAGATCCTTGTGTGCGCATCGCTCTTGGTGCTGGTGCACATGCAGCGTGCCGACGTGTTCGTAGCCCTGATCATCATCGGCCGCGAGATCGCCATCAGCGCACTACGCGAGTGGATGGCGCAGATCGGAGCCAGCAAGAGCGTGGCAGTGCACATGCTGGGCAAGGTCAAGACTACCGTGCAGATGATCGCAATACCCTTCCTGCTGTACGACGGACGGCTGTTCAACCTCCTGGACACGGGCGTGTGGGGTACCTGGCTGATCTGGCTGGCAGCCGTGCTCACCGTGTGGTCCATGGTTTATTACCTGCAAAAGGCGCTGCCCGAAATCAGGGCCCGCGTCAGCAAGTAGCGACAAGCCGGGCGCTGCGCGCACCATCCGCAGCCCTGTGTTTACGGGGCACAACGGGCACCGGACATGCCTCGGGCAGGTCGCGAATGGGACTAGAATCCGCACCCTAGTTATCGCATTGGCGGTGTGTCCGATTGACACTTCACATGGCGATGGATTTAATCAGTCGTACTTATTCCTATCGCTACGCCGGCCTCAACCAGCCCCCCGAATCATTGGTCAACCGCCGCGGCGGGGCGCTCAGGCCTGACTTGCTAACAACACCCTTCCACCCTTTTCCCGAGAGGCTTTTTGTGAACAAAACCGAATTGATTGAGCACATTGCCAGCAATGCAGACATCTCCAAGGCTGCAGCAGCGCGTGCGCTGGAGTCCACGATTGAGGCAGTCAAGAAGACCCTGAAGAAGGGTGGTACGGTGTCGCTGGTCGGTTTTGGCACCTTCGCCGTTGGCAAGCGGGCTGCTCGTACCGGCCGCAATCCACGCACGGGCGCCACAATCAAGATCAAAGCTGCTAAAGTACCGAAGTTCCGTCCAGGCAAGGCATTGAAAGACGCCCTGAACTGAATGGCAGAGACAGGGGGGGTGCTTAGCTCAGTTGGTAGAGCGGCGCCCTTACAAGGCGTAGGTCAGCGGTTCGAGCCCGTTAGCACCCACCACCCCCGCTCGCGCAAGGCAAAGGACCCGGAGTTATCCAGGTCCTTTTTTCTTTGCCCGAACTTCTAATGGACATGCCCTATGTCCGGAATGGCAGCCATCAGATCCCTGGTGTAGGCGTGCTGCGGATCGTCCAGCACCCACTGCGCTTCGCCCACTTCCACCAGCTTGCCGCGTTGCATGACGCCGATGTCGTCGCACATGTGGCGGATCACCGCCAGGTTGTGGCTGATGAGCAGGTAGGTCAGGCCAAACTCGTCTTGCAGGTCACGCATCAGGTTCAGCACCTGGGCCTGCACCGACACGTCCAGGGCCGAGGTCGGCTCGTCGCAGATGATGAACTCGGGCTGGCTGGCCAGGGCGCGCGCCACAGCAATGCGCTGACGCTGGCCGCCTGAAAACTGATGTGGGTATTTTTTGGCGTCGTCTGGCTTCATGCGCACGCGGCGCAGGGCTTCCTGCACGCGCTCGGCGGTTTCCGCAGGACCGCTGGTCAGGCCCAGTACCACCAAGGGTTCGGCAATCAGTTGCTCCACCGTCCAGCGCGGGTTCAGGCTGGCGTATGGATCCTGGAAGATCATCTGAAAGCGCCGGCGCATGGCCACGGTATTGGCCGCCGGGCTCCATTTATCCACGCCATCGAACAGAATCAGCCCGCTGGTCGGCGGGGTCAGCCCGGCCACCATGCGGGCCACGGTGGATTTGCCCGAGCCGGATTCGCCTACCAAGCCGAAGGTCGTGCCCTTGCGAATGTTGAAGCTGACATGGTCGGCAGCCTTGAGGATCTTCTTTTCCTCGCGTGCCAAAAGACGCGCCAGCCAGCTGGCCGACAGGTCATAGTCCTTGCATAGGTTTTTGACCTCTAAAAGCGGTTTTACCCAGGTATCACCTGCGCTACCAGCTATTATTTTAGGAGTCAGCGGCACAGACTTGGCGACCGGACCGCCGCCCACCTCCGGCACGGGCAGGCGCTGCAGGCGCTGGTGCACGCTGGGGATGGCGGCCATCAGCACCTGGGTATAGGGCTCGCGCGGGGCGTCCAGCACCTGGCGCACGGGGCCGGTTTCCAGCACGCGGCCCTGGTACATGACCATGACGCGGTCGGCCGTCTCGGCAATCACGCCCATGTCGTGCGTGATCAGCATGGCGGCAGCGCCGCGCTCTTTGCACACGCGGCGCAGCAGGGCGATGATCTGCGCCTGCACCGACACGTCCAGCGCGGTGGTGGGCTCGTCGGCAATGATCAACTCGGGCTCGGCGCACAGGGCCAGGGCAATGGCCACGCGCTGGCGCATGCCGCCCGAGAACTGGTGCGGGTACTGCGCCATGCGCTGGCGCGCCTGGGGTATCTCTACCTCTTCCAGCAACGCCAGGGCGCGGGCCTCAGCCTCTTTTTCAGAGACTGGCAGGTGGGTGCGGATGGTCTCCACCAGGTGGTCGCGCACGGTATAGACCGGGTTCAGGCTGGTCAGCGGATCCTGAAAGATGGTGCCGATGCGCTTGCCACGGATGCGACGCAGGTCTTCGCCGTGCAGGTTGTCGATGCGCAGGCCTTGCAACTCCACCGTGCCGCCACTGATGCGCCCTGGCGCCTCGATCAGGCCGATGACGGCCGAGCCGGTCATGGACTTGCCTGCACCGGACTCGCCCACCACGCCCAGGATTTCGCCGGGCCAGATGTCGAAGGACACCTCATGCAACACATGCACGGGGCCTTTGTAGGTATCGAAGGTGACGCTCAGGTCACGCACGCGCAGCACAGGCACAGCCTGGGCGCTGTTGTCTGCGGTGTTGTTGTTCATTGCAGCTTGGGGTTCAAGGCGTCGCGCAGCCAGTCGCCGACCAGGTTGACGGAAAGTGCCAGGGCCAGCAGCACCAGTGACGGAAACAGCAAGATCCACCATTCGCCAGAGAACAGAAAGCCCTGGCCGATGCGGATCAGGGTGCCCAACGAAGGCGCCGTGGGCGGCAGGCCCACGCCCAGGTACGACAGCGTGGACTCGGCCACGATGGCATGCGCAAAGCTGATGGTGGCGATCACCAGAATGGGCGCCAGCAGGTTGGGCAGGATGTGCTTGGTGAGTATGGCGGCCCGGCTGCGGCCAATGAGCTGGGCAGCCAGCACATAGTCCTTTTGCTTTTCGACCATCACCGCGCCACGCACGGTGCGTGCGTACTGCACCCAGTCAGACAGGCCGATGGCAACGATGATCACCAGCACCGCCATGTCGTCGCGGTAGCCCGCAGGCAACATGCCGCGGGCAATGCCGAAGATCAGCAGCGCCACCAGAATCACCGGGAAAGTGAGCTGGATATCGGCAATGCGCATCAGCAGGGTGTCGAACCAGCCGCCGCCGTAGCCGGCGATCAGGCCCAGCGGCACGCCGATGATGAGCGACAGCGCCACCGCCGACACACCCACGAACACCGACATGCGCAGGCCGTACAGGATGGCCGAGTACACGTCACGGCCCTGATCGTCGGCACCCAGGGGGTAGAACATCTCGCCCATGCCCTGGCTCCAGGGCCGGGTGAAAGCGTCCATCAGATCCAGGCTGGCAGGATCGAACGGGTTGTGCAGCGCCAGCAGCGGCGCGCAGATGGTGGCCAACACCAGCAGGGCCAGCACGCCCGTGGCCACTTGCACCAGGCGCGACCTGGCGAAGGCACGCTTGACGGGCGAATCGCTGGCCTTCCAGCCGGTGGGCACCGGCAGGGGTTTGACGGAATCAGTCATTGCAACCCACTTCAGTTCTTTCGCAGGCGGGGGTCCACCAGCACGTACAAAAAGTCCACGAGCAGGTTGATCACCACGTACAGCAGCGCAATGAACATCAGGTACGCCGCAATCAAGGGCACGTCCACACCCTGCACCGAAGAGATGAACAACAGCCCCACCCCCGGCCACTGGAACACCGTCTCGGTGACGATGGCAAAGGCGATCAGCGAGCCAATTTGCAAGCCGGCAATGGTGATGACCGGGATCAGCGTGTTGCGCAGCGCGTGGCCGAAGTACAAGTCATGCTCTTTCAAGCCACGTGCGCGGCCGAAGCGGATGTAGTCGGAGCGCAGCACCTCCAGCATTTCGGCACGCACCAGGCGCATGATCAGGGTCATGTTGTAAAAACCCAGCGTGATGGCCGGCATGATGAGCGCCGCCCAGCCCGAGGCGGTGAGCAAGCCGGTCTCCCAGCCGCCGATCTTGACGGTCTCGCCGCGCCCGAAGGACGGCAGCCAGCGCAACTCCACGGCAAACAGATAGATCAGGCCGATGCCGATCAAGAAGGTGGGCAACGACACCCCCACCAGCGACACCGTCATGATGGCGCGGCTGAGCCAGCCCTCACGGCGAATGGCGGTGTACACACCCAGCGCCACGCCCACAACCAGGGCCAGCACCGCGGCCGTCAGCGCCAGCTCCAGCGTCGCGGGCAGACGCTCGGCAATGACATCGGCCACGGGCCGCTTGAGCCGGTAGGACACCCCCAGATCCCCCTGCAGCACCTTGCCCACGTAGGCCAGGTATTGCAGGGGCACGGGTTTGTTGAACCCCAGCTCTTCCACCAGGGCTTCACGTTCTTCCAGCGTGGCGTCCTCGCCGAGCAAACTGATGGTGGGATCCCCGATATGGCGAAACACCATGAAAGAGATGAGCGAGACGGCCAGCAGCACCAACGCTGACTGGCCCAATCTGCGCAGCAGATGGATCAGCATGAATTACTTGGCGTTCTTGTTGATCTTCACGTTCTTGAAAAGCAAGGTGTTGTCAGGATGCACGGGCACGTTGATGGCCTTGGTGGACGCGAAGTGGATGACCTGGTCATGCAGCGGAATGTAGAAGCGCTCTTTTTGCACCACGTCCCAGATCTGCTGGATGGTGGCATCGCGCCTGGCCTTGTCGCTTTCCGAGGACAAGGAGATGATCTTCGCGTCCAGGTCGGGGTTGCTGTAGTGGGTGGCATTTTGCGCGCCGCGGCCTTCCTTGCCGCGCGTGGCCACCAGAAAGTCAAAGATGTAAGCCGAGTCGTAGGTGGGCACGCCCCAGCCGTACAGATACAAGTCGCTATCGGCCTTGACGATGGATACGCTGTGCTGCGCGATGGGGCGCGAGGACACCTCTGTCTTGATGCCCACACGGCCCAGGAAGCCTGCAATCGCAGTGCTGATGGCCTCGTCGTTCACGTAGCGGTCGTTGGGCGTGTGCAAAGTGATGGTGAAGCCGTCGGGGTAGCCCGCGTCCTTGAGCAAGGCCTTGGCCTTGTTCACATCGGCCTTGCGGTAGGTCGCCATGGCCTTGGAGTAGCCGTTCACGAACGACGGCGCCATGATGCCCGAGGGGTTGGACAAGCCGCGCATCACCGAGCGCTTGATGGCATCGCGGTCGATGGCCAGCTCCATGGCCTGGCGCACTTTGGGGTCGGCCAGCGGATTCTTGCCCTTGATGTTGCTGGACTTGAGTTCCGGCGAGCCCACGTTCAGCCCCAGAAAGATGGAGCGGTTCTCAGGCCCCTCGTTGATGCGCAGCTTGGTGTCTTGCTTGAGGCGTGCCACGTCCTGGGCAGGAATGTCCTGGGCAAAGTCCACCTCGCCCGACAGCAGCGCGGCCACGCGCGTGGCGGGCGACTTGATGGGCAGGTACACCAGCTCGGTCACGTCCAGCGCAAACTTGTCCTTGCCCCAGTAGTTGGGGTTTTGCTTGAGCACGGTCTTGCTGTCCAGCTCACGCGTCGCCAGCACGAAGGCGCCAGTGCCCATCGCCGCGCGGGTGGCGCCGTTTTCGGACTTGTTTGTCGTGTCCTGAGTCTCGGCAGCGTTGTTGGCCCTGGCCCACTTCTCGCTCATGATGAAGAGATTGGTCAGGTTATTGGGGAAGATCAGGTTCGGGCCCTTGGTCTTGACGTGCACGGTCAGGGCATCCACAGCAACGGCATCCTCCATGGAGGCCAGCAGAGACTTGACCTGGGCATTCGGGCCCTGGGCACGCTTGAGCGAAAACACCACGTCCTGCGCCGTCAGCGTGGAGCCGTCATGAAACTTCACGTTCGGGCGCAGCTTGAACTCCCACACCGACGGGTTGTTGGGCAGCATCTTCCACTCGGTGGCCAACAGCGGCTCCAGCTTGCCGTCAGCAGAGCGGTTGACCAGGGTTTCGTACATCTGGTGCAGCAGCACGAAGTTGGTGCCGGTATTGAAGGCATGAGGATCCAGGGTGGTGGGGTCGGCACTGCGCGCCCAGCGGACGGTCTCAGCCTGGGCTGAAGCCGCACCAGTCAGCAAGCCAATAGCCATCAAGGCAGTACCCAAAGTCTTCAAGATCATCGTCAACTCCAAAAAGTGAGAGGTTTCACGGTATGCCACGGACTGGATGGCGGCTGCCATAGGGTTACGCCTAGAGCGGTGGCGAGAAGCGCACCATTTGTGACCAATGCCCTGCAGAGCCCTTGTTTATAGCCGCGCACTGCCAATCTGGAGGAATAAGTTCATGCGTTTCAAGAGCGCGTTTACCCGCCGGTACCCTTGAAGACCATCTATCCGTAGCCGCACAAGGATGACGTGCTTTTTCGTATGGCTCGCAGTTCAGCCGGAGCGACTGGCGCACGTTTAGAATACGCGGCTT
>NZ_JBFWLZ010000060.1:0-9301 GCF_050251835.1 Diaphorobacter sp.
CCGCCGACAAACACGATGATGTCGTCGGCGCCCTGGTCTTTCAAAGACTGGATGATGGCCGGCACCAGCGTTTTGTGGCCTGCCGCCAGGGTCGAAACACCCACGGCGTGCACGTCGTTCTCGATGGCCTGGCGGGCGCATTCCTCGGGCGTCTGGAACAGCGGGCCCATGTCCACGTCAAAACCCAAATCTGCAAAGGCCGTGGCCACCACTTTGGCGCCGCGGTCGTGGCCGTCCTGGCCCAGTTTGGCGATCATCACGCGCGGGCGGCGGCCCTGCTCTTCGGCGAATGCGTTGATTTCGTCCTTGAGCTTGTCCCAGCCCTCGGCGGAGTCGTAGGCGGCTGCGTACACACCGGTCACCTTTTGCGTGTCGGCGCGGTGACGGCCAAACACCTTTTCGAGCGCGTCCGACACTTCGCCCACCGTGGCGCGCAGGCGCACGGCATTGATGGACAGCTCCAGCAGGTTGCCATCGCCGCTTTCTGCTGCAAAAGTGAGAGCATCCAGCGCTTGCTGCACCTGCGCTGTATCGCGTTTGGCCTTGATATTGTTCAGGCGCGCAATCTGGCCGTCGCGCACCTTGACGTTGTCAATTTGCAGAATATCGACCGGGTCTTCCTTGGCCAGCTTGTATTTGTTGACGCCAACGATGACCTCTTTGCCCGAGTCGATGCGCGCCTGCTTTTCGGCGGCGGCGGCCTCGATTTTCAGCTTGGCCCAGCCGCTGTCCACCGCCTGCGTCATGCCGCCCATGGCCTCGACTTCTTCGATGATCTTCCAGGCGGCGTCGGCCATGTCCTGGGTCAGCTTTTCCATCATGTAGCTGCCCGCCCAGGGGTCGATCACGTTGGTGATGTGGGTTTCTTCTTGAATGATGAGCTGCGTGTTGCGCGCAATGCGCGCCGAAAACTCGGTGGGCAGCGCGATGGCTTCGTCCAGCGCGTTGGTGTGCAGGCTTTGCGTGCCGCCAAACACCGCCGCCATGGCCTCGATGGTGGTGCGCACCACGTTGTTGTAGGGGTCTTGCTCGGTCAGGCTCCAGCCGCTGGTCTGGCAGTGGGTGCGCAGCATCAGGCTCTTGGGGTTCCTGGCGTTGAAGCCCTTCATGATGCGGCACCACAGCAGGCGCGCGGCGCGCATCTTGGCGATCTCCAGGTAGAAGTTCATGCCGATCGCCCAGAAAAACGACAGGCGGCCGGCAAACTCATCCACGTCCATGCCCTTGGCGATGGCGGTCTTCACGTACTCTTTGCCGTCGGCCAGGGTGAAGGCGAGCTCCAGCGCCTGGTTGGCGCCGGCTTCCTGCATGTGGTAGCCGCTGATCGAGATCGAGTTGAACTTGGGCATGTTCTTGCTCGTGTACTCGATGATGTCGCCGATGATTTTCATCGACGGCTTGGGCGGATAGATGTAGGTGTTGCGGACCATGAACTCCTTGAGGATGTCGTTCTGGATAGTCCCGGACAGCTTGTCCTGCGAAACGCCCTGCTCTTCGGCTGCCACCACATAGCCCGCCAGCACTGGCAGCACGGCGCCGTTCATGGTCATGGATACGCTCACCTTGTCCAGCGGAATGCCGTCGAACAGGATTTTCATGTCCTCCACGCTGTCGATGGCAACGCCCGCCTTGCCGACGTCGCCGGTCACGCGCGGGTGGTCGCTGTCGTAACCCCGGTGCGTGGCCAGGTCAAACGCCACGGACACGCCCTGCCCGCCAGCGGCCAGTGCCTTGCGGTAGAAGGCGTTGGATTCTTCGGCCGTGGAAAAACCGGCGTACTGGCGAATGGTCCAGGGGCGCACCGCATACATGGTGGCCTGCGGGCCGCGCAGATAGGGCTCAAAGCCGGGCAGCGTGTTGGTATAGGGCAGGTCGGCGGTGTCCTGCGCCGTGTACAGCGGCTTGACGGTGATGCCGTCGGGCGTCGTCCAGTTCAGTGCGTCCAGATTGCCCCCGGGGGCCGATTTGGCTGCTGCCTTGGTCCAGGCGTTGAAGTCGGCGGTCTGAAAAAGAGAATCGGGTTGGCTGCTCATGGATGGACGCTTTCGCAAAGGGCAAGAAGGGGTGGTTGTCCACGCTGCTTTTCGCAAGTGCGCGGGAGTTTACCCGAACTGTAATTATTAATTCTTAGTTTTTTTACGCTACATTGCGCGCATGTCCGGCGTCACCCTCACCCCCCGCGCACTCTACGAGCAGGTCGCAGAACAGCTGCGTCAGCGCATCTTTCGGCGCGAGCTGGAGCCCGGCAGCTGGATTGACGAACTGAAGATTGCCGAGGAGTTCGGCATCAGCCGCACACCGCTGCGCGAGGCGCTAAAGGTGCTGGCGGCCGAGGGCCTGGTCACCATGAAGGTGCGCCGCGGCGCCTATGTGACCGAGATGTCCGACAAGGACCTGCACGACGTGTACCACCTGCTCAGTCTGCTGGAGAGCGATGCCGCGGGCGTGGTGGCCGCGCGCGCCACGCCGCAGCAGCTGGACGAGCTGCAGCAGTTGCACGCCGAACTGGCTGCCGCCGTGGGCGACCGCGACCGCTTTTTTGCGCTCAACGAGCGCATCCACATGCGCCTGCTGGAGATGGCCGACAACCGCTGGCGCAGCCAGATGGTGGCCGACCTGCGCAAGGTGATGAAGCTCAACCGCCACAACTCGCTGCTCAAGCAGGGGCGCATCGAGGACTCGCTGGCCGAGCACCATGCTGTGCTGGCCGCGCTGCAGGCACGCAATCCGCAGGCCACCGTGGCCGCCATGCAGGCGCACTTTGCGCACGGGCTGGAGGCGGCCGCGTGACCGCGGCGAACCGTCGCATGCACCACGACACTCTCATTTTGATAGCTTCCAGCGCTCATTAAACAAGGGCTGCAGGCCAAAATGGCTTAAATCCCGCAAGCACCTGTCCGGCTCCATAAACTGGGACAATACCGCCCCTCGCGCAGTCTTGCGCAGCCCTTTCCTTCATCCAGACGCCCGTGCCAGCCACGCCCTCCCCCTCCCCGCACAGTCCTTGGCGCATGTCCGTTGCGCCGATGATGGACTGGACCGACAAACACTGTCGCTACCTGCACCGCCTGCTGTCGCGCCACGCCCTGCTCTACACCGAGATGGTGACCACCGGCGCGCTGTTGCACGGCGACGTGCGGCGCCACCTGCGCTTTGACGCTGCCGAGCACCCCGTGGCGCTGCAACTGGGTGGCAGCGAGCCGGCCGACCTGGCGCACAGCGCTCGTCTGGGCGCGCAGTGGGGCTACGACGAGATCAACCTCAACTGCGGCTGCCCCAGCGAGCGCGTACAGCGCGGCGCATTCGGCGCCTGTCTGATGAACGAGCCGCAACTGGTGGCCGACTGCGTGAAGGCCATGGTCGATGTGGTGGATCTGCCGGTCACCGTCAAGCACCGCATCGGCATTGACAACAACGAAGACTACGGCTTTGTGCGCGACTTTGTGGGCACGGTGGCCGATGCCGGCTGCCGCGTGTTCATCGTGCATGCGCGCAATGCCTGGCTCAAGGGCCTGTCGCCCAAGGAAAACCGCGAGATCCCGCCGCTGCGCTACGACGTGGCGGCGCGGCTGAAGGCCGACTTTGCGCACCTGACCATTGCCATCAACGGCGGCTTCAAGACCGATGCGCCGGTACTGCAGCAGCTGGCGCAGGTCGATGGCGTGATGGTGGGCCGCGAGGCTTATCACAACCCCTGGTGGCTGGCGCGCTGGGACGAACTGTTTTACGGCGCCGCGCCCAACGCGCTGACGCGCGAGCAGGTCGAAGAAGACATGGTGGCCTACATGGAGCGCGAGGCCGCCGCCCATGGCACCCACTGGTATGCGGTGGCCCGCCACATGCTGGGCCTGCGCAACGGCCTTGCCGGCGCGCGCCGCTGGCGCCAGGTGTGGAGCGACCACCGCCTCAAGCACCTGCCCGCGCGCGAGGTGATGGCGCTGGCGCGCACCAAGCCGGGTGCCGCGCTGCCGGAATCGGTCAGCCTGTTTTGAGGCCGTCCAGCCAGTCCTGCAGCGGCTGCGGCCGCCCGAACAGGTAGCCCTGAAGCCCGTCGCAGTGGTGAGCGATGAGAAAGTCCGCCTGCTGGCGCGTCTCCACCCCTTCGGCCACCACGCGCAGACGCAGGTGGCGCGCTACTGACAAGATGGCCTGCACGATGGCCGCATCGTTGCCGTCAAGTGGCGCATCCTGCACAAAGCTGCGGTCGATCTTGAGCTCGTACAGCGGCAACCGCTTGAGGTAGGCCAGGCTGGAGTAGCCGGTGCCAAAGTCGTCGATGGAAAACCGCACGCCCAGCGCCACCAGTTCGTGCATGCGGCTGGCCGTGTCCTGCCAGTTTTCGACCAGCAGGCTCTCGGTGACCTCCAGGGTCAGCAGCTCGGCCGGCGCGCCGGTGTCGGCCAGGGTGCGGCGCACCTGATCGACAAAATCGGCCTGCCGGAACTGGCTCGGGCTCACGTTGACCGAGATGGACAGGGCAAGGCCCTGACCCTGCAGCCGGGCCAGCGCGGTGCAGGCCTGGTGGATCACGCGCGCGCCCATGCGCGCGATCAGGCCCGATGCCTCGGCCACGGCGATGAACTGCTGTGGCGGCACCCAGCCACGCTGCGAATGGCTCCAGCGCAGCAGCAGCTCTGCGCCAATGGGCCGGCCCGCGGCATCGACCTGTGGCTGGGCATAGACCTGCAGAGCGTCGCGTTCCACCGCATCCTTGAGGTCTTGCTCCAGTGCCAGGCGCTCCTGGGCCTGCGTATGCATGTCCTGCTCGAAAAAGCACACCTGGTTGCGCCCCAGTTCCTTGGCGCGAAACATCGCCGTGTCGGCTTCACGCAGCAGATCATGCACTCCCTCGGCCGCCCTGGGAAACAGCGTTACACCGATGCTGGCGGTGCTGCCGTAGCGGGTGCCGTCCACTTCGTAGGGCGCCTGCAGACTCTCGCGCAGGCTCTGGGCGCGCAGTAGGGCCTGCTGGCGCGCGGCGGCGGGCTCAGTGCCCAGCCGCGCAACCAGCATCACGAACTCGTCGCCGCCCAGTCGCGCCACGGTGTCGTGCCCGTCGGCTGCCGCCCGCAGGCGGCTGGCGGCCTGCTCGAGCATGCTGTCGCCCACACCGTGGCCGCGTGCGTCGTTGATCTGCTTGAAGTTGTCCAGGTCAATGTAGAACAGCCCGCCCAGCCAGCCGCCGCGGCGCGCATCCAGCAAAGCCGTGTGCATGTGCTGCATCAGCAGCCGGCGGTTGAACAGGCCCGTCAGCGCATCGAAATAAGCCAGCCGGTGCATTGCGGTCTCGGCCTCGTGGCGGCGGGTCACGTCGCGCGCCAGGGCGATGAAGTGCGGCGCAGCGCCAGGCGCGAGCCTGCGGCTGTCCTTGCGCGCCACAGACAGCTCGAACCAGTGCTCGACGCCCTGCAGCTTCAGGCAATACTGGCGCCCCTCGGAGTAGCCATGCTCTCCCGCCTCCGCCAGGGCAGCCATGCATTCGGCAGCGGCCGGCGGTGGCAGTACGTCGGCCAGCACCCGGCCCACCAACATGGGCGCGGCCACACCGGCCTGATAGGTGCGCGCTGAGCGGTAATGGTGCACCAGGCCGTTGGCATCCACCTCGAACAGCAAGTCCGGCACCGCGTTGAGCGTACCCTCCAGCTCGTCACGTGCGCGCCGCAGCTGGCGCGTCATCTTGTACGCCAGGCTCATGGCGCGCCGGCGTGCGTTGACCTGCCAGCCCACAAACCAGCTGGCCAGCAGACTCAATGCCACGCCCAGCAGGGCCACCATGTGATGGGTAAAGCTTTCAAAGCGCTGCTCGAATGCAGGCAGCGGGTACAGCACTAGCGTCCAGCGCCGCCCGCCTACATCCAGGCTGCGCACGGATTCCAGACCGCCGTTGACGGCATGCGGCGCATAGTCCACATGCGACGCAAACAGGCTCACGCCGCCTGCGACCGATGGGCCGTCGTGGATCGCCAACGCCAGGTCGGTGTCGAACTCGTGCGCCAGCCCCCGGATCACGTCCGCAAGCCGAAACGACGCGGCCACCCAGCCCACGATGGTGCTGCGGCGCTGGGCGACGGTGTCTGGCGGCTGATGCGTGGCGTAGATTGGCATGTACATGACCAGCAGCCCCGCGTCCTCGGGGTTCAGCGCGTCGCCCTCGTGCCACAGCGGCCCTGACAGCGCCATGACGCCAGAGTCTCGGGCGCGCTCAAGCGCGTGGCGTTGCTCGGGGTGCGCCAATGCGTCGTGGCCCAGCCTGCGACTGTTGTCAAGCGTCATGGGCTCGATATGGGTCACCGGCGCATGCTGAGCGCGCTCTTGCGCTGGTCTCACGTGGTAATCCGTCAGGCCCAGACTGCGCATGATTGCCTCATGCCCGGCCACGTCCGTCCACGGCACGTTGGCCAGCAGCGAAATAGCGTGCAGGCCCGGGCGGGTCTGGGGCAGATTCAGCGCCTTGACATAGGAGCGAAATTCCTGCGGGTGGATGCTGTGCGATCCCTCGTAGTAGCCTTTGACGCCGCGCAGTACAAGTTCATAGGCGGCTATGCGATCCGAAAGATTGGAGACCACCCGGTCAACTGCCACGCCAAAGGTCTGCAGGCGGCGCTCGTGCCGCGCCTGCTCCACGTTGTTCCAGACGAAATAGGTGGCGATCAGCAATGCGCCCGCCAGCAACGGTGCAACGATCATGCCTGCAGACCACAGAGTCGGGCGATGCTGGAAGTCCGGGTGGATGGCCGCTTCAGTATTCATTCATGAGCAAGGTTGGCACAGCCCCGTGTTTCAGGGCAATAGGTAGGCTCCACACTTGCAGCCATGGCAATGCCGCAGTCACTGCCGTGGCTGGGGATCAACAAGTTGCACTTGCCCGACATCTTCGCGACCACGGCCAGGACTCGAGAGCCCCTTGCCACGGCGGCCCGGGCGCAACCCCGGATTCCACCCGATTTTCCTGACTTGCCGCGGCCTGCAGCAGTGCCGCAGGCCGTCACGCGAACTTGCGGCACAAAGCGGCATGCGTGGAACATGCTCGGTACCGGCACGTCATGACTGCTCAAAAAACCGATGCGGGAACATCGCTCAAAACAGGTGCCAGACACGAATTTTCGGGTGTAAGGTGCTATCAAATCATTGCTTGGAACCAATCAAATCGTGTCACATACGCGACACGACGTGCGTAGTAGCACGGCAAGCATGAACTGGCGACTGCTGTTATATTGCACTGCAACATAACCCTGGATCGATGCCATGCTGTACACCGTCTACGAGACCCAGCGTTCCCTGATGGAGCCGTTCGCCGACCTGGCGCAAGCGGCCGCCAAGTTCTACAGCAACCCGCTGCTGCCGTTCAGTGAAACCCAAATCGCCCACCGCATTGCCGCCGCCTACGAGTTGCTCTATCGACTGGGCAAGGATTACGAAAAGCCACAGTTTGGCATCCCCACGGTGGACGTCGATGGCGTGAGCATTGCCATCCACGAGCGCGTGGAAATCAACAAGCCTTTTTGCGAGTTGCGCCGCTTCAAGCGCTTCTCGGACGATCCCGACACCCTGCAAAAGCTCAAGGGTCAGCCGGTGGTGCTGATCGTGGCGCCGCTGTCCGGGCACTACGCCACGCTGCTGCGCGATACGGTGCGCTCCATGCTCGAGAGCCACAAGGTCTACATCACCGACTGGAAGAATGCACGTCTGGTGCCGCTGGCCGAAGGCGAATTTCATCTTGACGACTACGTGAACTATGTGCAGGACTTCATCCGCCACCTGCAGGGCAAGTACGGCAATTGCCATGTCATGAGCGTGTGCCAGCCCACGGTGCCTGTTCTTGCTGCCGTATCGCTCATGGCCAGCCGTGGCGAGCGCACTCCCCTGTCCATGACCATGATGGGCGGCCCCATTGATGCGCGCCGCTCTCCCACTGCGGTCAACAATCTGGCCAACCAGCGCAGCTTCGAGTGGTTTGAGAACAACGTCATCTACACCGTGCCGAGCAAGTTCCCCGGCGTGGGCCGCCGCGTGTACCCGGGCTTCCTGCAGTACACGGGCTTTGTGGCCATGAATCCGGATCGCCACGCTACCAGTCACTATGACTACTTCAGGGATCTCATCCAGGGCGATGACGCGAGCGCCGAAGCGCACCGCAAGTTCTATGACGAGTACAACGCTGTCCTCGACATGGACGCCCACTACTACCTAGAGACCATCAAGACCGTGTTCCAGGACTACAGCCTGGTCAACGGCACCTGGGATGTGCTGTCGCCTGAAGGCAAGCCCGAGCGCGTACGCCCACAGGACATCACCGGCACGGCACTGATGACCATCGAAGGCGAGCTCGACGATATCTCTGGCTGCGGCCAAACCGAAGCCGCCCAGAGTCTGTGCTCTGGCATAGCCGCCGACCAGCGTGTGCACCTGGAGGTCAAGGGCGCCGGCCACTACGGTATCTTCAGCGGCCGCCGCTGGCGCGAGGTGGTGTACCCGCAGGTGCGCGATTTCATCCTGGCCCATCAGCGCCCGCAGGCAGACAAAGGGGCGCAGGCAGCCCCCCCGCTTCTGTCTGCGGCTGCCTGAAATCCACACCATGACGCCCACCATGGCCACGCGGCAGGCGGATGCTGCTTTGCAGGCCCTGGCCGATCGCATCAACGCTGCGCTCCCCCAGACCCAGTGCACGCGCTGCGGCTACCCGGACTGTGCGGCCTATGCGCATGCAGTGGCCAGCGGCGAAGCGGGTATCAATCAGTGCCCACCCGGCGGAGCCCAGGGCGTAGCGCGCCTGGCGGCTATTACCGGCCGTCCCGAGCTACCGCTGTCCGCCGCGCATGGCCAGGAAGCGCCGCGCGCGGTTGCCGTGATCGACGAGGACTGGTGCATCGGCTGCACGTTGTGCCTGCAAGCCTGCCCCACAGATGCGATCCTGGGCATGAACAAGCGCATGCACACGGTGATTGCCCCGCACTGCACGGGCTGCGAGCTGTGTTTGCCTGTGTGCCCGGTGGACTGCATTCGCATGCAAAACGCCAGTGGACAGGCGACGGGCTGGGCCGCCTGGTCAACCCAGCAGGCAGAGCAGGCACGCTCGCGCCACCTGGCGCGGCAAGAGCGTCTGCAGCGCGAGCAACTGGAGACCCAGGCTGTGTTGATGCATGCCGGCATGGCGGCCCAGGGAGAGTCGGCGGCGACTGGCGCTCGTGCCGCCACTCAGGCTGGCTCGGACTCGGCTGGCGCTCCGCCGGATGCCAAGCGCGCCACGATTGCAGCCGCACTGGCGCGCGCTCGGGCGCAACGAGCCGCAGACGCCGGCTAA
>NZ_JBFWLZ010000061.1:0-9246 GCF_050251835.1 Diaphorobacter sp.
TCCTCGCCGCCCTCGCCGGTGTTGCTCTTGCCGCCGATGCGGTTCATGGCCACGGCCAGCGTGGCGTGCGCTTCGGTGCTGATCGAGCCCAGCGACATCGCGCCGGTGGCAAAACGCTTGACGATCTCCTGCGCGGGCTCCACCTCTTCCACGGCAATGGCCTTGGAGGGGTCGAACCTGAACTCGAACAGGCCGCGCAGCGTCATGTGGCGCTTGCTCTGGTCGTTGATGATCTGCGCGTATTCCTTGTAGGTGCTGAAGTTGTTGGCCCGTGTCGAATGCTGCAGCTTGGCAATGGCGTCGGGCGTCCACATGTGCTCCTCGCCGCGTGCGCGCCAGGCGTACTCGCCGCCCGCATCCAGCATGGTCTCGAGTACCGGGTCGTCACCGAACGCGGCCCGGTGGGTGCGAATGGCCTCCTCGGCGATCTCGAACACGCCAATGCCTTCCACGCGGCTGGCGGTGCCGGTGAAGTACTTCTCCACCGTATCGCTGTTCAGGCCCACGGCCTCGAACAGCTGCGCGCCGCAGTAGCTCATGTAGGTGGATACGCCCATCTTGGACATGATCTTGGACAGCCCCTTGCCCACCGCCTTGATGTAGTTGTAGATGGCCTTGTCGGCAGACAGCTCGCCCGACAGGTCCTTGTGCATGTCCACCAGCGTTTCCAGCGCCAGGTAGGGGTGCACTGCCTCGGCGCCGTAGCCCGCCAGCACGGCAAAGTGGTGCACCTCGCGTGCGGTGCCCGTCTCTACCACCAGGCCCGCCGTGGTGCGCAGGCCCGAGCGCACCAGGTGCTGGTGAATGCTTGAGAGCGCCAGCAGCGCCGGAATGGCCACCTGGGTGCTGCTGATGTTGCGGTCGCTGATGATGAGAATGTTGGCCCCGCCCTTGATCTCATCAACGGCCTGCGCGCACAGCGACGCCAGCTTGGCCTCCACGCCCTCGCGGCCCCAGCTCAGCGGGTAAGTAATGTCGATGGTGGCGCTCTTGAACTTGCCATGCGTGTGCTGCTCGATCTGGCGCAGCTTGGCCATGCCCTCGAAGTCGAGGATGGGCTGGTGCAGCTCCAGGCGCATGGGCGGGTTGACCTGGTTGATGTCCAGCAAGTTGGGCTTGGGGCCCACGAAGGACACCAGGCTCATCACGATGGCCTCGCGGATCGGGTCGATCGGCGGGTTGGTCACCTGCGCGAACATCTGGCGGAAGTAGTTGAACAAAGGCTTGTTCTTGCTGGACAGCACGGCCAGCGGGCTGTCGTTGCCCATGGAGCCCACACCCTCCTCGCCATTGCGCGCCATGGGGGCCAGCAAAAACTTGATGTCCTCCTGCGTGAAGCCGAAGGCCTGCTGGCGATCCAGCAACGGCAGCTCGGTGGCGGCAGGCTGCAGCGCAACGCTCTCGCCCACCTTCACGTCGTCGAGCTTGATGCGCAGGTTTTCGATCCACTGCTTGTAGGGCTTGGTGTTGACGATATTGGCCTTCAGCTCGTCGTCTTCGATCAGACGACCCTGCTCCAGGTCGATCAGCAGCATCTTGCCGGGCTGCAGGCGCCACTTGCGCACGATCTTGCCGTCCGGCACGGGCAGCACGCCAGCCTCGGAGGCCAGTATCACCAGATCGTCGTCCGTCACGACATAGCGCGAGGGACGCAGGCCGTTGCGGTCCAGCGTGGCGCCGATCTGGCGGCCGTCGGTGAACACGATGGAGGCCGGGCCGTCCCAGGGCTCGAGCATGGCGGCGTGGTATTCATAAAACGCGCGGCGGCGCTCGTCCATGGACTCGTGCTGCTCCCAGGGCTCGGGGATCATCATCATCACCGCCTGGCTGATGGGGTAGCCTGCCATGGTCAGCAGTTCCAGGCAGTTGTCGAAGGTGGCTGTGTCGGACTGTCCGGCGAAGCTGATGGGATAGAGCTTCTTCAGGTCCTCGCCCAGCACGGGCGAGGCCATCACGCCCTCGCGCGCCAGCATCCAGTTGTAGTTGCCGCGCACGGTGTTGATCTCGCCGTTGTGCGCCACGTAACGATAGGGGTGGGCCAGGGGCCACTCGGGGAAGGTGTTGGTCGAGAAACGCTGGTGCACCAGGCCAATGGCCGACACGCAGCGCTCGTCGGCCAGATCCTTGTAGTACACACCCACCTGATCGGCCAGCAGCAGGCCCTTGTACACCACGGTGCGGCTGCTCATGCTGGGCACGTAATACTCTTTGCTGTGCTTGAGCTTCAGGCCCTGGATGGCAGCACTGGCCGTCTTGCGGATCACGTACAGCTTGCGCTCCAGCGCGTCCTGCACGATGACATCGGAGCCGCGGCCAATGAACACCTGGCGCAGGATGGGTTCCTTTTCGCGCACCGTGGGCGACATCGGCATGTCCAGATTGACCGGCACGTCGCGCCAGCCCAGCAGTACCTGACCCTCGGCCTTGATGGCGCGCTCCATCTCCTGCTCGCAGGCCAGGCGGCTGGCGTGCTCCTTGGGCAAGAAGATCATGCCCACGCCATATTCGCCGGCAGGCGGCAGCTCGACCCCCTGCTTCGCCATTTCTTCACGGTACAGCTGGTCGGGAATCTGGATCAGGATGCCCGCGCCGTCGCCCATCAGCTTGTCGGCACCCACGGCGCCGCGGTGGTCCAGGTTCTCCAGAATCTTGAGCGCGCCGGTCACGATGTCGTGCCGCTTTTCGCCCTTGATGTGAGCCACGAAGCCCAGGCCACAGGCATCATGTTCATTGCTGGATGCATACAGGCCGTGCTGTTGCAGGTGCTGAATTTCGGCAGCCTTGGTCATGGCGCGCTTCCTCAAAAAATCACTGGGAACGCAAGCGTAGAGCAACGCCACCCCGGCACGCAAGCACTTTAATGGGGGTCAGATTCCAATTAATTGACGCATTTTTATGCTTTTCTTAAATTGGGGACATATCAAATTTAATAGCCTCTAGCGCTTGATACGCAAGGGTTGAAAGCCTATTTAGCCTTAATTTTTGGGTGCGGCAACGGGCCGGCCTGGCCGTGCCTTGGTAACGCGGCGTGGCGATTTTTTTTGTAACTCGGCCACAAAATCCGCATCGCCCAGCGCCCAGCCACGCAGCGTGGCGTCGGTCAGCGCGGCCTGATCGGCGCCGGCAATGCCTGCATGCACCAGCGCGGCGTAGGCGGCCTCGCGTGCAAAAGGCGTGTTGCCCAATGACCAATACAGCGCGTGCGGCGTGACCAGCTTGTCGCTGCGCTGGCCCAGGTAGTGGGTATGACTTGACCAGGGCCAGGCCTGCGGCTGCGCCACCATGCCGGCGCGCACGGGGTTGAGGTCGATGTAGGCCATGCAGGCCAGCAGGTAACGCTCGGAGTCGATCAGCGTCGAGCGGTAGCGCCCCTCCCACAACGTGCCGCTGCGGCCGTGGCGGTCGTTGAAGTAGCGCACATAGCTGCGGCCCACGGCTTGCATCATCTGCGGCAGGCCATCGGCCGTGGCGGGCGTGGCCAGCAGGTGAAAGTGGTTATCCATGAGCACGTAGGCATGGACGGCAACGCCAGACTTTTGCGCGTTGTCGGTCAGCAGCGCCAGCATGGTCTCAAAGTCTTGCAGATCGACAAAGATAGGCTGGCGGTTGTTGCCGCGCTGGATGACGTGGTGCGGGTAACCCGCCACAGTGAGACGGGGCAGTCGGGCCATGGCGAATTCCTCGGGGCAAAGCGGGGGGCGATTTTAATTGGAATCTGACCCCTATTAATGACCCCTATTAAAAACGCCAGCAACGCCCCCACCAACGCCCTGCCCAAGGGGTTGAACATCACGACAGGCGGGTTGCCGATAGGCTTACCGGACTGCGTTCCATGTGTTCGATTCGCCCTGCAGCAGCGACGGGGTGAACACCACCATCACCATGAAGTAAGCCGCGCCGCTGTTCTGAACCGCTGTCAGCGCAGGTGATGCAACGGCCACTAGAAAAAAGTGCCCCCAGCCTTTTTGTAGCAAGCGCTGACAGCTATTGATTTTGATACAGCCCACACCGTATTGACGCATCCTGTCAACTCAAATCAAACCCTCATCCGACCCAGTCGACCGCCATCTGGGGTGTCGGCTTCTTTTACTGCACGTCTGAAAATCACAAGCATTCGCCAATGAAATCAATGCGATAGGCGCGTGGCCTGAAAAGTGCTTCGCAGGGCTGTGCCCCTCAACCGCTTTCTGGAGCAACCCGCCATGCGACGCCCTTACATTCCGCACCCAGTGCATTTGACGCTATTGGCTTGTGGCCTGGCAGCCGCCTTCAACGCATCGGCCGCGCCTTACCACTATGTTGACTGGACCGCCGCAAACATCGCGGGCGGCACAGCGTCGGGCGTGATCACGTTGCCCGACGCCTCGACCGTCAACGTGGGATTCAGCGCCACCTTCGCCAGCGGAGCCCCTGGCAACCTGTATGGCGCCCAGACAATCGGTGGAACCAACTACTGGAACCCCGCCACCCCCTACGTCAGCGCCCAGGTTGACAACGCGCCGCCCACCCCGGACATCCTCCAGTTGAGCGGTGGTCAGAGCCAGATCTACACGGTCACCCTGTCTGCCCCCATCAAAGACCCGGTCATGGCCATCGTCAGCCTGGGCCAGCCCAATGTGCCCACCACTTACGACTTTGACGCACCCTTTGCCATCGTCAGCCAGGGTGTCGGCTATTGGGGCGGATCCGGCACCAGTCTGACACAGTTGCCTGGCGACATCCTGCGCGGCACGGAAGGCCACGGCACCATTCAGTTTCTAGGTACGTTCTCCAGTTTTTCCTGGACTGTGCCCACGCCTGAGACCTGGCACGGTTTCACGTTCGGGATACGCACCACCGAAGCCCTGGAGCCCGGCAACCCGGTGCCCGAGCCGGCATCGCTGGCGCTGATCGGCGTGGCATTGCTGGGCTGCGTTGTCGCACGCAAACGCCGGGCGGGTGATTGACGGCGCCTGTGCTGTCGTGCATTGCAAGGCCGCGCCGCCGCAATGGCCCGTGCGTTACTTGCTGGGCTGGGTAACATGGTCCAACCCCGCACTCAGCAAGGCGCCCATGAAACCTGCAGATGACCGCTCGCGCAGCCTCCCGGCGGCGCTGGCGCTGGTTGTATTGCTGATTGTTTACGGCTCGCTGTTTCCTTTTCAGTGGAACTTTATTGCGCCGCAGGCCTTTGTCTGGCGCGGCCGCGTCGGGCTGGTAGATCTGGTCGAGAACGTCATTTTGTTTGCGCCTATGGGCGTCCTGCTGGGCTGGGCCGCGCAGGCGCGTGGGCGCTGGTGGATATTTTTTGCTGGCTGGCTGGCGGCGGCGCTGGTGTTGGCCGGCGTGCTGCAGTGGCTGCAAAAATACCTGCCGCGCACCCCTGCCCTCTCGGATGTGATCTTCAACATGGCGGGCTTCGTGCTGGGCTGGGGCGCCGGTTTTGCCGCACGGTGGCGTGTGGGGCACCTGCTGGTCCGGCACCAGGGCTGGGCCGACGCAGACCGGTTTACCCTGGTGCTGGTCGCACTGTGGGGCGTCGCCGAGCTGTATCCGCTGATCCCCACGCTGGACGTTTCTTCGGTGGCGCGCCACATCAAGTCGCTGTGGCAGCAAGACCTGTGGCAGCCGCGGCGCATGCTGACGCATGCGGGCATGGCGGTGATCGGCTTGTCGGCCGCTGCGCACCTGGCCCGCAGTGCCCGGCTGGCGCACCGCGCGCGGGCGCTGGCACTGGCGGCCACGGTGGCGGTGCTGGCGGGCAAGTTCCTGGTTGTGGGCCAGTCGCCGGGCATGGCGGTGGTGCTGGGCATCGCGGGCGGCTGGTTGCTGTGGCGCTGGTTTGACACCTGGGCCCCGGGTGCGCGCTGGGCGGCCACGGCGTGGGTGGCGCTGGCCACTTTCCTGCTAGACGCGATATGGCCCTGGGCATGGCGCACTCCGCCAACCGACATGGCCTGGATGCCATTTGCCTCGTCGCTCTCTACCTGGGTGCAGTCTGCAATCCCGGCGCGCGCGTTTGAATGCCTGTGCTTTGGCGCGATCGTCTGGAGCACGGTGCGCAACGGCGCCTTGCTGGGGGGCATGACCGTCTGCACGGCAGCGTTGGCATTGGCCTGCGAATGGGCGCAGCGCTACCTGCCCACCCGCACGGCAGAGATCACGTCCGTGGTGCTGGCCATCGGCATGGGCTGGCTGCTGTCGGTCTGCAACTCAGCGCGCGGCGCACGCAAGGCGGGCGGTGTGCTCCCTTTTTCACGGGAATGAACAGGGAGCGCTTTGGTACAGGGTGAGAGGCTTGCCGCAGCATTTGAATTTATGCAAAAACCGGCTCTAGCCCAGACAAATCAAACGCTGGCAGCTATCAATTTTGACAAATCCCAAAACGCGCACCCAGCGCCTGCGTCAGCCCGAACTCGTCCAGGATGGCGGCCAGCCGCTCGCGGGCGCTGCGTTTTTTCTGGCCGGTGTGGCGGGCCAGGATCAGCTCGTTTTTCAGGCTGTGCTCCCAGCCGACCAGCTCGGTCACCGTCACCTGGTAGCCGCTGGCCTCCAGGTGCAGGCAGCGCAGCACGTTGGTGATCTGGCTGCCCAGCTCGCGGGTGTGGATGGGGTGGCGCCATAGCTCGGCCAGCGGCGTGCGCGACAGGCTCAGCGCCTTGGTGCTGCGCAGGCAGGCCGCCACCTCGGCCTGGCAGCAGGGCACCAGCACCATGGCGCGTGCCTGTTTGCGCAGGCCGAAGTCGATGGCGTCGTCAGTGGCGGTGTCGCAGGCGTGCAGCGCGGTCACGATGTCGAAGCGCTCGGGCAGCTCGGCCGCGCCTGCGGCGTCTGCCACCGACATGTCGAAGAAGTGCATGCGCTCAAAACCCAGGCGCTGCGCCAGCTCGCGCGAGCGCTGTACCAGGTCGGCCCGCCACTCGATGCCGTAGATCTCGCCGCGCCCCAGCGATTTGAAGAACAGGTCGTACAGGATGAAGCCCAGGTAGGACTTGCCCGCGCCGTGGTCGGCCAGCAGCGGCGCGTGGCCGTCGGCCGACAGTTCGCTGAGCAGCGGCTCGATGAACTGGTACAGGTGATAGACCTGCTTGAGCTTGCGCCGCGAGTCCTGGTTGAGCCGCCCCTCGCGCGTGAGGATGTGCAGCTCTTTGAGCAGCTCGACGGACTGGCCGGGCCTCAGCTCGGCCAGCACGGCGGCATCGGCGGCTTGTGCTGCTGCAGCGCCCTTCTGGCGAAGGCCCTCCTTGGCGCGTGCGTCCTGGGGCTGGCGTGCGGGTACGGGGTGGCGGCTCATGCCTGGGGTGCGCCCTTGGCTGCATTTGCGGGGCTGTGCGCGGCGCAGCGCGGGCCCACGTCCAGGTCGGCCCAGCCCTGTGCGCCCAGGCGCTCCAGCACTTCCATGTTGCGCTCGAAGATTTCTTCCGCCTCTGGGAACACCTCCACCGCGCGGTCGATGCTTTCTTCACGCAGCAGATGCAGCGTGGGGTATGGCGCGCGGTTGGTGCAGTTGGTCACGTCGTCGGCCAGCGTGCCCTCAAACTGAAACTGCGGGTGAAACGACGCCACCTGCAGAATGCCCGCCAGGTCCATGGCCTCGACCAGCTCGTCGGCCAATTCCAGAAAGTCGTTGAAGTCCAAAAAATCAGGCATGACCAGCGGCGCCATCAGCAGCGTGGTGTCGCGCTTTTCGGGCGGTGCTTCGGCCAGCGCCTCCAGCTCGCGCTGCAGGTCTTGCAGCAGGCCACGCGCATCCGTCGCGTGGCTCACCACGTAATGAATCTGGCCCTTGACATGCACGCTTTTGGCAAACGGGCACAGGTTCAGACCGATGACGGCGCGCTCCAGCCAGCGCACGGTGTCTTGCACGACGACACTGTCGTCGCAAGCGGGAGACGACGCAGCATCGTTGGCGGGCTGGTCGGGCGCGGGGCTGGTGGTCATGGTGCAGGCTGGTTTTCAAGGGGGCCTGCATTGTATGCGTGGCCCTTTTTCAGACACCCGGACGCATCCGGGGCGCAGACGCATCAACCCAGCAGATGCTGGCCGGTCAGGCGCTCGTGCTCGCGCACGGCAAAGCGGTCGGTCATGCCGGCGATGAAGTCGGCCACGGTGCGGGCGCGGCGCTGGGCGTCGCCCTGCAGCGCCCAATCGGCCTGCACGGGCGGCATCTGGCGCGGGTCGGCCTGGTAGATGGCGAACAAGTCGCGCACCACCTGGCGCGCGCGCTCCATGGTCTGCGCCACCTGGGGGTGACGGTAGAGCTGATGAAACAAAAAGTGCTTCAGCACCTGCGACTGCGCCCGCATGTCCTGCGAGAACCCCACCAGCGCAGGCATTGCGCGCACGGCGTCCACATCCGTTGGCGCCGCGTCTGCCAGGGCGGCGCGGGTGGTGTCGATCACGTCGTAGATCTGGTCACTGAGCATGCGGTGGATGGCCTCGGCCAGCAGCTTGCGCTGGCCCGCCGCTTGCGCCAGATGCGGGTACTGCGCCTGCGCCTGGGCGCGATAGCGGTCAAACAGCGGCACATCGCGCAGCTGCTGCAGCGTAATCAGGCCCGAGCGCACGCCGTCGTCGATGTCGTGCGCGTTGTAGGCAATCTCGTCGGCCAGGTTGCACAGCTGCGCCTCCAGGCTGGGCTGCAGGCCCAGCAGAAAGCGCCGCCCCACGCCGCCAGGCTCGCGCTCTTCCAGCAGCTCGGCATTGCGCCGCGAGCAGTGCTTGAGGATGCCCTCACGCGTCTCAAAGGTCAGGTTGATGCCGTCGTAATCGGGGTAGCGGTCTTCCAGCGCATCCACCACGCGCAGGCTTTGCAGGTTGTGCTCAAAACCGCCAAAGTCGGCCATGCAGGCATTCAGCGCATCCTGCCCCGCGTGCCCGAAGGGCGTGTGCCCCAGGTCGTGGGCCAGGCACACGGCCTCCACCAGGTCTTCACTCAGCCGCAGCGACCGCGCCACCGAGCGCCCCAGCTGCGCCACCTCCAGCGAATGCGTGAGCCGGGTGCGAAACAGGTCGCCCTCATGGTTCAGAAAGACCTGGGTTTTATAGACCAGCCGGCGGAAGGCCGTGGAGTGCACGATGCGGTCGCGGTCGCGCTGGTAGTCGGTGCGGGTGGGCGCGGGCGGCTCGAAGTACCGCCTGCCCCGGCTATGCGCCGGGTGGCAGGCATAGGGCGCCAACTGAATACTTTGCATGAGATACCCTGATTTGCGACATGCTTCAGACTGCGCCGCGAGCCCTCGCCCCAACCCTCTCCCAAGGGGAGAG
>NZ_JBFWLZ010000062.1:0-9195 GCF_050251835.1 Diaphorobacter sp.
GCAGGCGCCATCAACCTGCCGCTGAGCGAGCTGGCCGAGCGCGTCACCAGCGTACTGCCCCAGCGCGACGCACCATTGGTTCTGTGCTGCGTTTCTGGCGCGCGCTCGGACGTGGCAGCGCAGTGGCTGCGCGCGCAGGGCTACACCCAGGTGGCCAACGGCGGTAGCGCAGGCGCCGTGGCCCTGCAGCTGGGCCTGCCCATCGAACGCGCTTGAGCTGAGAGGCGCGTGGATGACTGGCGGCCCTTTCAGCCTCTAGCCGCAGTTTTACGAGCGCCGAAAGCTATCAATAACGCAGCATCTCAGTCGCAGCAGCCGCTTTGCTCGTCGCCCTGGGTGCGTGTGCCTTGCAGCCCCAGCTTGGCCAGCAATTGCACATCTGCCTCCACATCGGGGTTGCCGGTGACTAGCAGCTTGTCGCCATAAAAGATGGAGTTGGCACCCGCCAGAAAGCACATCGCCTGCACCGGCTCGCCCATTTGCTGGCGACCGGCGGACAAGCGCACGCGCGCCTTGGGCATGGTGATGCGGGCCACGGCGATCACGCGCACAAAGTCCAGCGGATCCACCGGTTCGCTGTCGGCCAGCGGCGTGCCCGGCACGCGCACCAGGCTGTTGATGGGCACCGATTCGGGATAGGGGTTCAGGTTGGCCAGCTGCGCGATCAGGCCGGCGCGGTGCACGGGCGTTTCGCCCATGCCGACGATGCCGCCGCAGCAAACGCTGATGCCCGCGTCGCGCACATGGCGCAGGGTGTCCAGCCGGTCCTGGTACTGGCGGGTGCTGACCACGTCCTGGTAGTACTCGGGCGCAGTGTCCAGATTGTGGTTGTAGTAGTCCAGGCCAGCATCGCGCAGCGCCTGCGCCTGGTGCGGTTGCAGCATGCCCAGCGTGGCACAGGTCTGCAGTCCCAGGTCTTTGACGGCGGTGATCAGCTCGCTCATCTTTTCGATGTCCCGATCCTTGGGCGCGCGCCAGGCGGCGCCCATGCAAAAGCGGGTGGCGCCAGCGTCTTTGGCAGCCTGGGCGGCCTGGGTCACCTCTTGCACGCTCATCAGCTTCTCCGCCTTCACGCCGGTATCGAACTCTGCCGATTGCGGGCAATAGCCACAGTTTTCGGGGCAGCCGCCCGTCTTGACCGACAGCAAGGTGGCCAGCTCGATGTCGCCGGCGGGCCAGTGCTGGCGGTGCACCGTCTGCGCCTCAAAAAGCAAATCCAACAAGGGCTTGTCGAGCAGGGCCTGTATGGCATCAACCGTCCACGGGCCTTGCACTGCGGCAGGGGCAACGCGGCGGTGCAACTGCATGGGCTGACTGATGGATGGTGTAGCGGTGAGGGTCACGGGCAATCTTTCAGGATGGTGCGTCACGAATGCGCAAAAAGACAAGTCAAAAAAGTCGGTGTGGTCGGGCGCTACTTGGGTCGCTGGGGTAGAAAGCCCAGTTTTCTCAGCTCTTCCTCGCTCAGCTCCAGTTCGATCACCTCGGGCTGGCGTGGCTCGACGCCGTTGCGCCGCTCAAAAATGGTCGGAGGGCCTTGATCAATCTGGCGCCGGTCGTGTCCGCTGCGACGGTCGTCTATCTGTCGTCTGTCCATTTGTCTTGCTCCTGCGAAGGTATCTAACAAACTCAGAGACCCCGTGTACATCGAAGGCGCCGCCAAAGCAAGCGTCAACCCAGCGCGGCAATCACCTCGGGCGGGGCCTGCACCAGTTCGATCAGAACGCCCTCGCCCGCAATCGGAAACTGCTCATTGCTCCTGGGGTGCAAAAAAGTGATGTCGTAGCCCGCCGCGCCCTTGCGGATGCCGCCCGGCGCAAAGCGCACGCCCTGCGCGGTGAGCCATTCCACAGCCCGGGGCAGATCGTCGATCCACAAGCCGATATGGTTGAGCGGCGTGGCGTGCACCGCGGGCTTTTTGTCGATATCCAGCGGCTGCATGATGTCCACCTCGACCTTGTGGGCGCCCTGCCCCATGGCCAGGATGTCTTCATCGACGTTCTCGCGCTCGCTCTGGAAGGTGCCAGTCTGGGTCAGGCCCAGCATGTCCACCCACAGGGTTTTCATGCGCTGCTTGTCAGTGCCGCCAATGGCGACTTGCTGGATGCCCAGCACTTTGAAGGGGCGGGTCATTCGGATTCCTCTGTATCGATAGCTGCCGGCGATTTTCCATCAGCTGCTGCAGGCAATTTTTACTGAAACTCCAGAATCACCTGATCGACCGCCAGCGACTCGCCCTTGCCCGCCACGATCTTGCCCACCACGCCGTCTTGCGCGGCAAAGAGGATGTTCTCCATCTTCATGGCTTCGATCACCGCCAGCTTTTCACCAGCCTGCACCTTCTGCCCGGGCTGCACCGCCACATCGACCAGCAGGCCCGGCATGGGCGACAGCAGGTATCTGGACAGATCCGGCGGTGCCTTGTACGGCATCAACTGGTGCAGGCGCGCGCCCAGCGGAGACAGCACCATGGCCTCGATCTGCGTGCCGTTGTGGCTGATGCGCAGCGCCAACGGGTTCTTGCCCGCGCCGCGCTCGACCTGCGCGGTAAAGCCCTGGCCGTTGCAGCTGCCCTGCACACGAATCTGGCCGAGGGTGGCTGTACTACTGATCTGATAGCTTTTACCGCTCACAGATACTGCGCTGGAGCGGTTTTTGCCTTCCATCTCGAAGTCGGTCACGGTCACGTCGTGGTGGTGGTTCTGGCCTTCGTGGCCCAGGGAGACGACGACAAACTGCTCGCCCACCTTGACTTCGTGCCCGGCCAGCTGGCCGCTGATGCCCGAGGCGCGGGCGCGGTAGCGGCGGTGCATGTACGCTGCAAGCGCCACCAGAAACAGCGGATCGTCGTGCGGCACGTCCTCGGCGGCAAAGCCTTTGCCGTAGTGCTCGGCGATGAAGCCGGTGTTGAACTGGCCGGTGACAAACTTGGGATGCGCCAGCAGCGCAGCCTGGAACGGGATGTTGCTACTGATGCCGCGAATCACAAAGCCGTTGAGCGCGGCGCGCATCTTGGCGATCGCGTCGTTGCGATCCTGGCCGTGCACGATCAGCTTGGCGATCATCGAGTCGTAGTACATCGGGATCTCGCCGCCTTCATACACGCCCGTGTCCACGCGCACGCCATGCTTCTTGCTGGTGTCGGACTGGAACATGCTCTCTTCGGGCGGCTGGAAGCGCACCAGGCGACCGGTGGACGGCAAAAAGCTGCGGAACGGGTCTTCTGCGTTGATGCGGCACTCGATGGCCCAGCCCTCGCGCTTCACATCCTGCTGCGTCAGGGGCAGCCTCTCGCCAGCGGCCACGCGGATCATCAGCTCCACCAGATCCAGGCCAGTGATGCACTCGGTCACCGGGTGCTCCACCTGCAGGCGGGTGTTCATTTCCAGAAAGTAAAAGTCCTGGTCCTTGCCAACCACGAACTCCACCGTGCCCGCGCTCTGGTACTTGACGGCCTTGGCCAGCGCCACGGCCTGCTCGCCCATGGCCTTGCGCGTGGCGTTGCTGATGAAGGGCGACGGCGCTTCTTCGATCACCTTCTGGTGGCGGCGCTGGATGGAGCATTCGCGCTCGTTCAGGTAGATCACGTTGCCGTGGCTGTCGCCCAGAATCTGGATTTCGATGTGGCGCGGCTCCTGCACAAACTTCTCGATGAAGATGCGATCGTCGCCAAAGCTGTTGCGTGCCTCGTTCTGGCAGCTGGCGAAACCTTCAAACGCTTCCTTGTCATTGAAGGCCACGCGCAGACCCTTGCCGCCGCCGCCGGCGCTGGCCTTGATCATCACGGGGTAGCCGATGGCCCGGGCGATCTCGACGGCGGCTTCAGGCCCGGCAATCGCGTCGTTGTAGCCGGGAATGGTGTTGACGTTGGCCTCGCTGGCCAGCTTTTTGGATGCGATCTTGTCGCCCATGGCGGCAATCGAATGCGCCTTGGGACCGATGAACGCAATGCCCTCATCTTCGCAACGCTGGGCAAAGGCTTCGTTCTCGCTCAGAAAACCGTAGCCGGGGTGGATGGCCTGCGCGCCCGTCTGCTTGGCGGCGGCAATGATCTTGTCGGCCAGCAGATAGGACTCGCGGCTGGGCGCCGCGCCGATGCGCACGGCCTCGTCGGCCAGCTTGACGTGGCGGGCTTCCTTGTCGGCGTCGGAGTAAACCGCCACGGTTTTGATGCCCATTTTTTGGGCAGTGGCGATGACCCTACACGCAATTTCGCCCCGGTTCGCGATCAGGATTTTGGTAAACATTTTTTAGCTCCTCAAGCGATTGGGTTGCGTGTAGTAGCCCGCTGAGCGGGCTGTGGCAGACGATTTGTCGAAACGTCCGCTGCGCGGCCGTTTTTACCGCGGTTGGCAATCAGGATTTTGGTAAACATGTGAATCTCCGGAATCTTTACTGGGTGGCGTTGGGGCCCGCCATGGCCGGGTGCATTTATCTCCGCTCATGTCCCCCGCCCTTCGGGCTCCTCCTTGACCTCGCTGCGACAAACGCACCCCAACCATGGCTACTTAGGAGGTTTTTCCATCCTTGAAACTGCGGCGCACCAACACGGGGATGTGTGGGCGTTTTACGCAGGTCAAGGAGGAGCGCACGGCGCGGGGGACACGGAGCAAAGCGCCCGCGCAGCCCCGTCCCCCCTGACGGATGACATGACTTCACAAAGGAATATTGCCGTGCTTGCGCCACGGGTTTTCCAGCTTCTTGTCGCGCAGCATGACCAGACTGCGGCAGATGCGCTTGCGCGTCTCGTGCGGCAGGATCACGTCGTCGATGAAGCCGCGCGCGCCGGCCACAAAGGGGTTGGCAAAGCGCTGCTTGTATTCCGCCTCGCGGGCGGCCAGCTTCACCGGGTCATTCTTGTCTTCGCGGAAGATGATTTCCACCGCGCCCTTGGCGCCCATCACGGCGATTTCGGCATTGGGCCAGGCCAGGTTGACGTCGCCGCGCAGGTGCTTGGAAGCCATCACGTCATAGGCACCGCCATAGGCCTTGCGCGTAATGATGGTGATCTTGGGCACGGTGCATTCGGCATACGCATACAGCAGCTTGGCGCCGTGCTTGATGATGCCGCCGTACTCCTGGCTGGTGCCGGGCATGAAGCCGGGCACATCGACAAACGTGACCACGGGGATATTGAACGCGTCGCAAAAACGCACAAAACGCGCGGCCTTGATGCTGCTCTTGATGTCCAGACAGCCTGCCAGCACCAGCGGCTGGTTGGCCACAATGCCCACGGTCTGGCCTTCCATGCGCGCAAAGCCGATGAGGATGTTCTTGGCGTATTCGGGCTGCAGTTCAAAAAAGTCGCCATCGTCCACAGTTTTGACGATCAGCTCCTTCATGTCGTACGGCTTGTTGGGGTTGTCGGGCACCAGGGTGTCGAGCGACAGGTCGGCGCGATCGGCCGGGTCGTTGCTCGGGCGCACGGGGGCTTTTTCGCGGTTGTTCAGCGGCAGGTAGTTGTACAGGCGGCGCAGCATGAGCAGCGCCTCCACGTCGTTCTCGAAAGCCAGATCCGCCACACCGCTCTTGGTGGTGTGGGTGATGGCGCCGCCCAGTTCTTCCGCCGTCACGTCTTCGTGCGTCACGGTCTTGACCACTTCGGGGCCGGTGACGAACATGTAGCTGCTGTCCTTGACCATGAAGATGAAGTCGGTCATGGCGGGCGAGTACACCGCGCCGCCCGCGCTGGGGCCCATGATCATGCTGATCTGCGGAATCACGCCGCTGGCCATCACGTTGCGCTGGAACACGTCGGCATAGCCGCCCAGGCTGGCCACGCCCTCCTGGATGCGCGCGCCGCCCGAGTCGTTCAGGCCGATCACCGGCGCGCCCACCTTCATCGCCTGATCCATCACCTTGCAAATCTTTTCAGCGTGGGCCTCGGACAAGGCGCCGCCAAACACGGTGAAGTCCTGGCTGAAAACAAACACCAGGCGGCCGTTGATCATGCCGTAGCCGGTCACCACACCGTCGCCGGGAATCTTGTTGGCTTCCATGCCGAAGTCGGTGCAGCGGTGCTCGACGAACATGTCCCACTCTTCAAAGGTGCCGTCGTCCAGCAGCAGCTCGATGCGCTCGCGCGCCGTCAGCTTGCCCTTGGCGTGCTGCGAGTCGATGCGCTTTTGCCCGCCGCCCAGGCGTGCCAGCTCGCGCTTTTTCTCCAGTTGATCCAGGATGTCTTGCATGGTCGTCCTTTGGTGAATTCAGTTGTTTATGCGGTTGACTTGGTGGTTTCTGGCACTTGTTCGGATTGCGCCATCAGCAGATTTCTTGCCGCAGTCGATGCTGCAATGCGCCCCGCGGCCACTTCGGCCTGCAACTGCGGCAGCAGCTTTTTGACCTGCGGATGCTGGCGAAACGCCTGCTTGAGGCCCGCATCGATGCGCTCCCACATCCAGGCTAGGGCCTGTTTTTCGCGCCGCGCGGCCAGGCGGCCGTTGGCGGTTTGCAATTGCCGAAACTGCGTGACGGCCGACCAGAACGCATCCACGCCCTGCCCCAGCAGCGCGCTGATCTGCACCACTCTTGGGTGCCACAGGGCTTCATCGTGGTGGGCGTGCTCGGGGTTGCCGTGCTGGCTCAACAGGCGCAGGCTGGATGCAATCTGGGCCTCGGCCCGCGTGGCGGCGTTCTTGTCGATGTCGGCCTTGTTGATGACCACCAAATCGGCAATCTCCATCACGCCCTTCTTGATGGCCTGCAGGTCGTCGCCCGCGTTGGGCAGTTGCAGCAGTACGAACATGTCGGTCATGCCGTTGACGGCAATCTCGCTTTGGCCCACGCCCACGGTCTCGACAATGACCACGTCATAGCCCGCAGCTTCGCAGACCAGCATGGCCTCGCGCGTCTTCTCGGCCACGCCGCCCAGGGTGCCGCTGCTGGGGCTGGGGCGGATGTAGGCCTGGGGATGCACCGACAGATGCTCCATGCGCGTCTTGTCGCCCAGGATGGAGCCGCCCGACACCGTGCTTGACGGGTCGATGGTGAGCACCGCCACGCGGTGGCCCAAGCCAATCAGGTACAGGCCCAGTGCCTCGATGAAGGTGGATTTGCCCACGCCCGGCACGCCGCTGATGCCCAGGCGGAAAGCTTTGCCGGTGTGGGGCAGCAGCTGCGTGAGCAGCGCATCGCCCTGCGCGCGGTGGTCGGCGCGGGTGGATTCGAGCAGGGTAATGGCCTTGGACATGGCGCGGCGCTGAACTGATCCCGTTTGCCCAGTGATGCGCGCTTGTAATTGAGTGAAGTCCAACATTACCGTGGTTTATCGAAAATTATCAAAGAATGCGCTATCAATGTCATACACCGTGCGAGGACGCAGGCCCAACTCATATTTTCTGAACATTTCATATAGCTTCTCACCATCGACCAGCTCCACCGGATCAGCACCTGGTCGAATGGCTTCGTCCTTGGCGTTTTGAGAAAAATGGCTGGTCGTAAGAAAAATAGCCTTATCAGCCCGCCCAGCCATTGCGCCGCGTAAGTCACGTATCTCTTTGGGCGGAACGGGAGCTACCCATTTTTTGCATTGGAAAACGACGTTGAAGCTCACCAGATCATTGACCTGCAAAACACCCACACCATCCACGCCACCATCGTTAGCGCGCCCTGTGACTTCCAGTCGATCAAATCCTGCAACACGCAGCAGGCGCAAACACAGCCGCTCGAATCCACTCGCGGATAAAGACTGCAATACCGCTATAAATCGCTCGAACTCTTGGTCTTCATCAGACTGTTCAGAATCCTCTGGCTCAACCGCAATATCTGCCTTTTCGGCTCCTTCTGGCGATTTTGTCTTTCTTGCTTTTGTGTGTTTTTGTTGTTCCCGCAAAAAAATTTCTAGCGATTGCTCCACACTCAGGTGTGTCGCAGTTCCTTGCGGAGTTAACGTCCAGACCCCACGACGTTCTTTTTGTATTAACCCGGCCCACACAAGATATTGACGCGCCCAATAGACTTGATTGGCAAAGCGCTCCATCCCTGTTTTGAGCACTTCTTCTCTCTGCGATTGCGGTACTTTGCAAATGCGCCCCACGGCATCTACCGCTTCTTTGGGCGTCGCCGAACCACCGAGCTCGCGTAGTGCATCAAGCAGTGGTCCAAACCACTGCACAAACGTCGGCCCACTGCGTTGTTTTTTCTGTGTCATGCAGATTTTTCCTAAACAGGCACAGCCTCAAAGAATCTCAAAACTGCGCCCATCAGGCAGTCGATAGCGCGAAAAATCACGCAGATCCACGGTAAAAATCCGCGTCACGCCGGTTTCGTTGGCCAGCCAATAAAGGGAAGCATCGGCCAGATCCATCTCGGTACGCGGCTGCTGGGTGTATTGCGTGATCCAGCTGCACATCTCCGGCAAATCTGCGCTGTCAAACGGATAGACCTGCACGGCCCCCGCAGCAACCCACTGCAGCAGTGCCACGCGATACCGAGGCCCGAGCAGATGGCTGGCCTCAGTGATGCAGGGCCAAGTGGTGTGCAGTTGAACAGGGGCGTCTGCCTCCAGCAACGCATGACGAAAATGCGCATGGAAGCGATCTTGCGGGTCAAACAAAGCCACCATGGGGCCTGCATCCATCAGGCAGACATTCACTTTTTTGCCTTTTGCGCAAGATACTCGGCAAATTCTTCTTGCTGGCGTGCGTAGGTAGCCCGCAGGCTTTGGCGCAAAGCCGCTTGATACGAGGGCAAATCATCATCGGCTGCGCCTTTCCCGATACGGTGGTGCGCAACCTCCTCCATCACCTGGGCGTAAAGCTGCGCCGGGTCTTTGCGCCCCAGCGCGCGCTCCACAGCCCTGATGATGAATTGCGACTTGCTCACGCCCTGGCGCCTGGCAGCTTGCTCCAGCTCCTTTTCCAGCAAGGGGTCCATGCGAACGGATACAGCCATGACGCACTCCTGATTGAATTGCAGTATTACTGTATTTCAACCACACCCATCAGCCAAGCGCCTTGCGAATCTGCTCCAGCACATCCTTGGCGCTGGCCGGAATCGGCGTGCCGGGGCCATAGATGCCCTTCACGCCCGCTTCGTACAGCTGCTCGTAGTCCTGCACCGGAATCACACCGCCGACAAACACGATGATGTCGTCGGCGCCCTGGTCTTTCAAAGACTGGATGATGGCCGGCACCAGCGTTTTGTGGCCTGCCGCCAGGGTCGAAACACCCACGGCGTGCACGTCGTTCTCGATGG
>NZ_JBFWLZ010000063.1:0-9059 GCF_050251835.1 Diaphorobacter sp.
GCCAGGTCGTTGAGGTACAGCGTGGCCAGGTGCTTGGCCTTGTCGGCCAGGCCCAGCGCGCCAAAGGCCCAGCCCAGCGGGTCGCCGCTGCCGTCGTCCTCGAACACGTCCAGCGCGGCAAAGCGCGGCCCCTCGGGCAGCCAGGCGCGGCTGGCGATGCGGTGCGCCAGCGTGCTGTCGCGCCCCTGCAAAAAGGCGATCACCGGGCCGATGGTGGCCAGGTAGCGGTCCTGCTGCGCCAGAAAGGATTGCACCGCCGGGCTTTGCGCCTGCGCAGGCAGCGCCCGCGCAAGATCGGCGACCTGCGCCAGAGCGTCGCGCGACAGCAGCCGCAGCACCAGCGCGATCGCCAGGTCCTCCTGGAAGGCCTGCACGCCGCGCGAGCGCAGAAAACCCGTGAGGTAGGCGGCGGAGGGGTAGGGCGTGTTGAGCTGCGTCATCGGCGGGATGACGGACAGCACGCGGGGCAGGTCTGCGGGCATGGGCAATCGGCGGGCGGAGGGGCTGGATTATCCCGGTCCGCCGCGCCGGGCATGGTGCCCAGGGGTATCAGGGCAAGGGCGTCGGCCAGGCCGGCCGACGGCCCGTCAGCTGGCTGACGATGGCCGCCTTGAGCGGCGGCAGCCGGCTGGCGCCCGCCAGCACCACCTGGCGCAGCAGGCGCGGCAGCGGCCGCGCGTCGGTGTACAGGCGCACGATGGCGTTGGTGCCCTGGTAGATGGGCCAGGCATGCCGGTGGTGTGCGCGGGCATATTGCGCCAGCGCGGCGGCATCGCCCACATCGCGGCCCTGGGCCCGTGCATCGGCCAGGGTGCGTGCCAGGCGCTCCACGCCCGCCAGGCCCAGGTTGTAGCCGTGCGCCGTCACCGGGTGCATGCCCACGGCCGCATCGCCCACCAGCGCGCAGCGCGGTCCCGTGAAGCGCTGCGCGTACACGGCCACCAGCGGGTAGGCGTGGCGCTCGCCCATCAGCTGCATGGCGCCCAGGCGGTGCTGGAACTGCGCGGCCACGCGCGCCGTGAAGTCCTCGGGCGACAGGGCCAGCAGCGCCGCGGCGTCGGCGCTGTCCGCCGTCACCACGGCCGAGCACAGGTGGGGCAGGGTGGCATGGCCCTCGGGATCGCCTGGCAGGGGCAGGATGGCCAGCGTGCGGTCGTAGCCAAAGCATTCATGCGCCGTGCCGCCGTGGGGCGCCTGGTGGCGCATGCGGCAGACGATGACGGTGCGGCCAAAGTCGGTCATGGCCGCGCCCATGCCCAGCTGGCGCCGCATGCCCGAAAAGCGGCTGTCGGCGGCGACCACCAGCGGCGCGGTGAGCCGTTCGCCGGGCGCGCCGTTCTGGGTGTAGTCCACCTCGGCCCGGTCGGGCTGCACCGCCACGCGGGTGACCTGGGCGCCGCTCAGGATGCGCACCCCCGGCGTGCGTGCCGCCACGGCATAAGCGGTGCGGCGCAGCGCATGGTTGGGCACGATCCAGCCCAGGTGGTCCACGCCGCTGCCGCCTGCATGCAGCACCATGCCCGCCTGCGGGCGCACCGGGCCGTCGTGCACCTGCGCGTCGTGCAGCCGGCCGACTTCGTGCGCGGCCAGGCCCTGCCAGCTGCCCAGGCGCTGCAGCAGCGCCACGCTGGGGTGGGTCAGGGCGATCTCGCGCCCGTCCGGCGCGGGCGCGGCCAGCGCGGCGCCGGGCTGCTGATCCAGCACGGTGGACGTGAAACCGGCCTGGGCCAGTGCGATGGACAGCGACAGGCCGGCAGGGCCTGCGCCAACGATGAGAACGTCGCTGTGCATAAAGGGTGCGTGGTAGGTGTTTGCGGCAATGGCGCCCGTGGGCGACGGGGGCATTGTGGGCAGCCTGCGTGCGGCATGTCTTGCCCTGGGTCAAGCGATGGGGCCGCGCCGGGGCGGTGCCGGTGGTGCCCCGGTGCTCTTCGCCGGCAGGCCGACCATGTCCAGCGCATGCGCGGTAAACCGCTCCACCACGCGGCTGGTGCTGCCGGCCAGGCGCGCCAGCGCAATGCCGACGTGAAAGCCCGGCGGGTTGTCGGTGAGAAGCAGGCATTTCACGCCGGGCGGCACCATCTGCTGCGCCACGCCTGCCACCAGGGCCACGCCCAGGCCGGACGCCACCAGGCTCATGACGGTCTGCACCTGCATGGCCTCCTGTGCCACCTGCGGCGCAAAGCCCGACAGCTGGCAGCGCATCATTGCCAGGGCCGACAGCCCGGGCACCTTGTGGCGCGGGTACATGATGAAGGGCTCGCGCGCGGCCTCGCGCAGGGCGATGGCGTCGCGCTGTGCCAGCGGGCTGCTCTCGGCCACGGCCAGCACGAAGTCGTCGCGGTCCAGCGCCAGCAGCTCGAAACCGCTGGGGTCCAGCACCGGGTAGCGCAGCAGGCCGGCATCGAAGCGGCGCGACATCAGGCCCTCCAGGATCTCGGACGAGGTGGCCTCGGTCAGCTCCAGCGTGATCTGCGGGTAGCGCGCGCGCAGCGACGGAATCAAGCGCGGCAGCAGCGCATAGGTGGCCGAGCCGATGATGCCCAGACGCAGCAGCCCGCCCGTGCCCTCGCGCGCGTCCTGCACCGCCTGGCGGCACTGCTGGGCGTGCAGCAGCGCCAGGCGCGCGTCCGCCAGCATGGCCTGCCCGGCGGGCGTGAGCACCACGCCCGTGGTGGTGCGCTCGAACAGCGCGCTGCCCAGCTCCTCCTCCAGTTTGCGGATGGACACCGACAGCGGCGGCTGCGCCATGTGCAGCCGTTCGGCCGCACGGTGAAAGTTGCCGGTTTCCGCCAGGGCAACAAACTGACCGAGCTGGCGCAGGTTCATGTGATATCCAAAAGATATTGGGATTGATATTTTTAATATTAGACAGGGTAAGAGGCGCTGCCTAGAGTGACATCCCCGTGGTATTGCCAGCTCCGCACGGGGTGCCGCTGCGCAGTAAAAATTCCAAGGAGACAACACATGCCATCCCAACGCAGAACCGCCTTGCGTGCCCTGGCGGGCGCCAGCCTCTTGGCCCTGGGCACAGCCCTCGCACCCGCCGTGCAGGCGCAGGCCTTCCCGTCCAAGACCATCAAGTTTGTTGTGCCCTTCGGGCCCGGCAGTGGAACTGACACCTCGGCGCGCTACTTTGCGCGCAAGCTGCAGGACCTCACGGGCCAGTCGGTGGTGGTGGAGAACAAGCCTGGCGCCAATGGGTTCATCGCCGTCAAACAGGTGCTCACGGCCCCGGCCGACGGCTACACGATCTTCATCGGCAGCAACTCCACGCTGGCGGTGAACGCGGCGCTGTTCAAGGAGCTGCCCTACGACCCGGTGAAGGACTTGGCGCCGCTGACCATGATGATGCGCGCGCCGGCCATGCTGGCCGTAAACCCGCAGGCATCCTACGAAGACCTCAAGGGGCTACTCGCCTACGCCAAGGCCCACCCGGGAAAGGTGAATTTCGGTGCCGGCTCGGCTGGCTATCAGCTCATGGGCGAGTTGCTGAACGACGCTGCCAAGATCAACACCGTCCACGTGCCCTTCAAGGGCGCTGGCGAGACCATGACGGCGCTGGCTGGCGGAACGGTGGACTACGCCTTCGCCGAGGTCACGGCCGTGCAGGAGCTGGCCAAAGGTGGGCGCGTGAAGGTGCTGGCTGTGGCGGCGGACAAGCGCGTGGCTACGTCGCCCGATGTGCCGACCGCCGCCGAGGCCGGCCTGCCCGGCTTCGAGGCCTACACCTGGGTCGGCGCCATGGTCAGCGCCAAGACCCCGGCCGCCGAGACGGCAAAACTGGCCGAGCTGTTCACCTCCATCTCCAAAATGGACGAAACCCGCGCTTTCTACGAGCGCCTGGGTGCCACGCCCATGACCGGCGGCCCCGCGCAGATGCACGACTTCCAAAAGAGCGAGATCGCCTTGTGGAAGCGCATCGTCCAGCAGGCCAAGGTGCCGCAGCAATGAGCATGGGGCCCCTGGCGTGCGTGCGCGTGCTGGATCTGTCCAGCGTGGTGTTCGGCCCGCTGGCCAGCCAGGTGCTGGCTGACTACGGCGCCGAGGTCATCAAGATCGAGCCACCGGGCGGCGACTCCACGCGCCACACCGGCCCGGCGGCCGAGCCCGGCATGGCCGCCATGTTCATGGGCTGCAACCGCAGCAAGAAGAGTGTGGTGCTCGACCTCAAGCAGGGCGCGGCACAAACCGCGCTGCATGCGCTGTTGGCCAAGGCGGACGTGTTCATGCACAGCATGCGGCCGCAAAAGCTCACTGGGCTGGGGCTGAGCCCCGAGCAACTGCGCGCGCGCTACCCGCGCCTGGTGTATGCGGGGCTGCACGGCTTTGGTGAGGACGGGCCGTATGCCGGCATGCCCGCCTACGACGACGTGATCCAGGGCATGAGCGGCCTGGCAGACCTGATGCAACGCCAGATCGGAGAGGCCCGCTACCTGCCCACCATCGCGGCCGACAAGACCTGCGCTCTGGTAGCGGCGCACGCCATCCTGGCGGCGCTGTTCGCGCGCGAGCGCACGGGCCGGGGCGGCTTCGTGGAAATCCCCATGTTCGAGACCATGGTGGGCTTCAACCTCGTCGAGCATTTCTACGGCATGCACTTCACGCCCGCGAAGAGTGGCGCTGGCTACCCGCGCGTGATGGCGCCCTGGCGCAAGCCCTACAAGACGCTGGACGGCCATGTCTGCATGATGCCGTACACCGACGCGCACTGGAGCCGCTTCTTCGGCGCGGTGGGCCAGCCCGAACTGGCGCAAGACGCGCGCTTTGCCGATCAGGCCAGCCGCACGCGCCACATCGCCGAGTTGCTGGAGATCCTGAGCCAGCATGTCGAAAAGCACGACACGCAGCACTGGCTGCACACCTGCGAGCGGCTGGAGATCCCCGCCGCCCCCGTCGCCCGCATGGACGACCTGCCGCAGAACCCTCACCTCGCGGCCACCGGCTTCTTCGCCAGCGTGCAAGACCCTGCCATGGGCGAGGTGCGCTTTCCCCGCTCCTCCGTGCGCTTCGACGGCACGCAGCCGCCCATCACCATGCCGCCGCGCCTGGGCCAGCACACGCACGAACTGCTGCGCGCCGCGGGCCTGAGTGATGCGGCCATTGCCGAGCTATGACCATGACCACACAGAACGACATCCCCCGCATGGGCCAGGGCCTGTACTGGCAAGACCTGCAGGTCGGCCAGCGCTGGCGCACCTTCCGCCGCACCGTCACCGAAGCAGACCTGGTCAACTTCATCAACGCCACCGGCATGCTCGAGGCCATCTTCATCGAGGACGGCTACGCGGGCGGCGCCATCCGGGGCCGGCCCGTGCCGGGCGCGCTCACCTATACCTTTATCGAAGGCTTCATCCTGCAAAGCATGATCCAGGGCACGGGCCTGGCCATGCTGGAGCTGCACCAGAAGATCCTCGCGCCCGTGCTGGTGGGAGACAGCATCGAGGCGGTGGTGGAGGTGACGGACGTGCGCCCCACGTCCCAGGGCAACCGGGCCGTCGTCACCTCGCTCATCACCGTGACCAACCAACGCGGCGAGCCGGTCATGGAGTACACCGCCGTGCGCCTGCTGGCGGGTCGATCAGCTATATAAAAGATAGCTTTTGACGCTTTTCTTGACTGGGCTAGGTGCCAATTTCATTCAAACCAAAGGAGACAAGACCATGACCATGCAACTCTCTCGCCGCCTGGCCGTGCTGGCCGCCGCAGGCCTGTTGGCCGGTATCGCCCAGGCCGCCGAATGGCCCGAAAAGCCGATCACCTTGGTGGTGCCCTTCCCGCCCGGCGGGCCAACCGACATGGTGGCCCGGGTGCTGGCACAAAGCGTTGGCGAGCAGCTCGGTCAATCGGTGGTGGTGGACAACAAGCCCGGCGCCAACGGCAACATCGGCAATGCCTTCGTCGCCAAGGCCGCGCCCGACGGCTACACCGTGCTCTACAACACCTCGTCCATCGCGCTCAGCCCCGCGCTGTACAAGAAGATCAGTTACGACCTGCGCAAGGACCTCGCGCCCGTCGCGCTCACTGCCGTGGTGCCGCTGGGCCTGGTGGTAAATCCGCAAGTGCCCGTCAAGACCGTGGCTGAACTGGTGGACTACGCCAAGAAGAACCCCGGCAAGCTCTCGTACGGATCGGCGGGCAATGGCAACGTCACGCACCTGGCGGCATTCCAGGTGGCGCAGCGGTTTGGCATCGACGCGGCCCATGTGCCTTACAAGGGCAGCGCGCCGGCCGACGTGGATCTGGTGGCGGGCCAGATCCAGTTCATGACCGACACCATCAACTCCGTGGCCCCGTTCATCAAGGACGGTAAGCTGCGCCTGTTGGCCGTCTCCACGGCCAAGCGCCTGCCCAACTTTCCCGAGGCGCCCACCTTGGCCGAAAGCGGCATGGCCGGCTTCGAGGCCGGTGCTTGGCAGGGTGTGATGGTGCCCGCCCAGACGCCCCAGCCCGTGATCGAGCGGCTGAACCGGGCCTTCCTGCAGGCGCTCAAGACCCCAGCGGTGCTGGAGAAGCTGCGCGTGCAGGGTACCGAGGCGCTGGGCTCCACCCCCGCGGAATACGGCGTCTACATCGAAAAGGAGCTGGCGCGTTGGGCGTCGGTGGTCAAGAGTACCGGCATATCGCTGGATTGAGGAGCGCACCATGCAGGTTTTGGATTCACTCGCGCTCACGCGCATCCCCCCCGAGGACGAGGCACTGCGCGCCGAGGTGCGCGCCTTTCTGGCCGAGGCCATTGCCGGTCTGCCCGCGCACATCCGCGCCCGGTCGTGGGGCGGCTACAGCAGCGAGCTGAGCCGCAAGCTGGGGAAAAAGGGCTGGATCGGTGTGACGCTGCCCAGGGAATATGGCGGCGGCGGGCGCAGCGCCTTCACGCGCTACGTGCTGGTCGAGGAGTTTCTGGCCTGCGGCGCGCCCGTGGGCTCGCACTGGATTGCCGACCGCCAGAGCGCGCCGCTGATCCTCAAATACGGCACCGAGGCGCAAAAGCAGTTCTACATCCCCCAGGTGTGCCGCGGCGAGGCGTTTTTTTGCATCGGCATGAGCGAGCCGGGCTCGGGATCAGACCTGGCCAGCGTGCGCACGCGCGCCACGCCCAATAGCCAAGGCTTTGTGCTCAACGGCCAGAAGATCTGGACCACCAACGCGCACCACTGCCAGTACATGATTGCGCTGGTGCGCACCTCCGGCAGCAGCGAGGACCGCCACAAGGGCCTGTCGCAGGTCATCGTCGATCTGTCGCTGCCGGGCGTCACGGTGCGCCCCATCGAGGACTTGTCGGGCGACCGCCATTTCTGCGAGGTGTTCTTCGACAACGTGCAGCTGGGCGCGGACGCACTCATCGGCGCAGAGGGCCAGGGCTGGGAGCAGGTCACGGCCGAGCTGGCGTTTGAGCGCAGCGGGCCCGAGCGGCTGTTTTCCAGCATCGTGCTGTTTGACCAGTGGCTGGATTACGTGCGCATGCCCCAGGGCCGCAGCGCATCGGCCCAGCGCCTGGCCGGCAAGGTGCTGACGCAGCTGGCGCCGCTGCGGGCCATGTCGGTGGCCATTCAGAGCAAGCTGGTGCGCGGCGAAAGCCCCATCGTCGAGGCCGCGCTGGTCAAAGAGCTGGGCACCACGCTGGAGCAGATGATCCCGGCGGCGATCGCCGACGACCTGTTCGCCCGTGAGGCCGAGGACATGCCCGCGGAGCTGCTGATGACCCTGAAATACGTGACCGAGGCCTCGCCCTCGTACTCGCTGCGCGGCGGCACGCGCGACATCCTGCGCGGCATGATCGCCCGGGGCCTGGGGCTGAGATGAGACAACCCCCTGAGCGGCTGCGCCGCTTCCCCCTTCTCTCGCGCTTCGCGCGGGAAGGGGGACGCCGCCAGTGCGGCGGGGCGGCCCTTGCACGGCGGCCCGCGGGTGGGTCGCGCCACTTTCATAGGTTGCCGGCGGCGCATAGCGCAATAGATTGCTGCGTCGGCATGAGATAAGAAATACACATATGAGCCAAGACAACGACCTGTTTGCCGACGCCGCCCGCCAGGTGCTGGCCGACCAGTGCACGACCCAGGTGGTGCGCGCCATCGAATCCGGCGGGCGCGCTGCGCCTGCGGCCCAGCAGCTGTGGGCGCAGCTGGAGGCCACGGGCCTGGCCGATGCGCTGCTGCCCGAAGGCGACGGCGGCGCCGGCCTGGGCCTGTCCCAGGTGTTCGGCGTGCTGGAGCAATGCGGCGCGCACGCGCTGCCGCTGCCGCTGGGCGAGACCATGGTGGCGCGCGCCCTGCTGGCCCAGGCTGGCGTGGCGTGCCCCGCCGGCACCGTCACGCTGGCGCGCGGCCAGCGGCTGCCCGATGGCGGCTTGCGCTGCGCCCTGGTGCGCAGTGGCCAGGTGGCCGACCATGTGCTGGCGCAGGCGGGCGGCGCCTGGCACCTGCTGGCTACGGCCGATGCGCAGGCCACACCCCAGGCGCTGGCGCTGGATGCCGCCCTGGCCTGGTCTGCTGCCCAGGTGCAGGCCGCGCCCGTGGTGGCCGTGCCTGGGGCACAAGACGCCCGCACCTTGCAGGCCGCCGTAGTGGCAGCGCAGATGGCCGGTGCTTTGGGCGATGTGTTTCGCCGCACGCTGCAGTACGCCAACGAGCGCCAGCAGTTCGGCCGCCCCATCGGCAAGTTCCAGGCCATTCAGCACCAGCTGGCGGTGATGAGCGAGCATGTGTTCGCCGCCCGCATGGCCGCGCAACTGGGCTGCAGCGCCGAGCCTGGCGACAACGGCGTGCAACCAGACCGCCTGCGCGTGGCGACTGCCAAGGCGCGCTGCAGCGAAGCCGCGCTGGCCGTGTCCGAGCTGGCGCACTCCATCCACGGCGCCATTGGCTTCACCGCCGAGTACGACCTGCAGCTTTTCACCCGCCGCCTGCATGCCTGGCGCCAGACCGCCGGCAGCGAGTCGTACTGGCACGACGTGGCGGGCGAGGCACTGCTGCAGCACCAGGGGATGGCGCTGGACATGGTGCGGCGCATCACCGATGTGCAGCCCGCAGGTTAAAACCAGGGCTTCGGTAAGACGCCCT
>NZ_JBFWLZ010000064.1:0-8871 GCF_050251835.1 Diaphorobacter sp.
CGATAGACGGTCAGCTGTCCACGCCGCATGCTCTCCCACGGGATGCTCACAGCTCCCAGAGGGCTATCAGGCTGTGGACAACTTTCCGAAACCATGTCCTGAACTTCGAGGTTTAGAAGATACAAGGTCTCAGCTATTAGTCGTCGCAACAGAACGCCGGGATTGGGATCAAACCGAGCGGCGCATCCACTTTGCGCTCTTGGGCGGTATTGTGCTGGCAACGCTGCTAGCGACGGGCCTGGCGCTGCTCATGGTTCGGCATATCGTGGTCATGCTGGAGCGGGTCGGCGAGCAACTGGCCGATCTGCGTTCGGATCGGCCGATTGCGCGGATCGGAGCGGACTTTCCCCGTGAACTGCGTCCGTTTGCCGAAGCCTTCAATCAGGGCTTGCATCACCTGTATGCGGCCATTGTCCGCGAGCGCCGCTTCTCCCGCGATGTGGCCCACGAGTTGCGCACGCCCCTGGCGGAAATCCGCATCAGCGCAGAAAGCGCTTTGATCGATGCCGACCCGGCCCGAATCCAGCGCGCCCTGAATGCAATGATCCAGGCCAGTTCACGCATGCAGCGCAGTGTGGACACTCTGCTGTTGTTGGCGCGTCTTGAGTCCGGCCAACACACACTGGCGCTGGATCCTCTGGATCTGACAGCTTTGCTGCAAGAGTTACTGGCGGGACTCAACGTCCAGAAAATGGCACCCAAGTCACCCATCCGCGTGACTTTGCCTGAATCAGCATGGGTGCAAAGTGATCAGGGCGTGATCGAACGCATCCTCTCCAACCTCTTGCGCAATGCCATCGAATACGCGCCCGAAGGCGACGACATTCAATGTAGGTTGGAGCGCGAGGCTTCCGGCTGGATGTTGACCATCGTCAACACAGCTCCCAATTTGCAGGCATCCGATCTGGATCAATTCGGCCTTCGCTTCTGGCGCAAGGATTCCGAAGGTGGCACGGCGCACCACGCCGGGCTGGGACTTGCACTGGCCCTGGCGCTCGCGCATGCCATAGACCTGCCGCTGGCGTTCTCACTGGACAACGGTCGGCTGTCCGCGCGGCTTGGCCCTTGGCCACCGCTGCTCTGAGATTGACGCAGATCTACACCGCAGTGCCGAACATGGCTCCCACGCCCGCTGTCACCGCCATGGCAAATGTGCCCCAGAACGCGACGCGCAGCGCACTTTTGAAGAGCGGCGTACCACCCACGGCAGCAGCCGCAGCGCCGAGCAGGGCCAGGAAGACAATCGCCGTCGCGACGATCCAATAGAGCAGGCTCTGCTCTGGCGCCAGCAGAACCACAGCCAGCGGCATGGCCGCGCCCACGGCGAAGCTCCCGGCGGACGCCATTGCAGCTTGCAGCGGGCGAGCGCTCAGCGTTTCAGAAATGCCCAGTTCATCGCGCGCGTGCGCGCCCAGCGCATCATGTGCCATCAACTGCGTGGCGACTTGATCCGCGAGCCGATGATCCAGGCCACGCCGGACGTAGATGGCGGCCAGTTCCCGATGCTCTGCATGCGGACTACGGTTCAGTTCATCTTGTTCCCGTGCCAGATCTGCCTTTTCCGTATCAGCTTGTGAATAGACCGACACGAACTCGCCTGCAGCCATGGACATGGCGCCGGCTACCAACCCCGCGATGGCCGTGGTCATGATGCTGGCATGGCTTGCATGGGCAGCAGCCACGCCTGCAACTAGGCTGGCCGTGGAAATGATGCCGTCATTGGCACCCAGAACAGCGGCGCGCAGCCATCCGATATGTTCAGTGCGGTGACTTTCAGGGTGGGCGCGGTGGTGAAATTTGGTCATTGGAGATTCGAATTCATGTAAAGCAGCCTGAGGCCAGTAGGTCAGGGGCGTCGACCGGGAAGCATGCGAACCACTGTGTTGTCACGCATGACGTAGTGGTGCAACAGCGCCGCCATCGCATGCAATCCGATCAAGACATAGCCCAATGTCGCCAGCGCCTCATGGACATCCTTGAGTTGGCGCGACAAAGCAACGTCGGTGCCGATCAGAGAGGGAACGGGCAAGCCAAACAGAACAATCGGCTTGCCCGCCGCACTCAAGGTGAGCCATCCGAGCAGCGGCATGGCGAGCATGAAGCTGTAGAGCGCATAGTGCATGCCATCGGCGAGCGTGGCCTGCCAGCGTGGCATGGGTGGTTGGATCGCGGGCTTCACGCCCGCCTGGATGCGCACCCCGATACGGATCACGACGATCACCAGAACGCTGAGGCCCAGCAGGTAGTGCAAGGACTTCATGGCGTCTCTCAAGGCTCCCTTGGGTGCCAGTCCGCGCAATTCCATGCTCGCATAGACCGCAATGATGAGAATCACGGTCAGCCAGTGCAGTCCTATGACCAAAGGACTGAAACGGTATTCGGAATTCCTGACATTCATGGTGTATGGCTCCGATGTTTGAGGTAGCAAAGGCGCACCGCTGGCATATCAGAGCAAGTTACTGAAAATCAGTTTATCGATTGCTTGCTGCTCAAAGCAGGCGTTTCGCCGAAATACATCGTACTGAGCAAATTTCGCTTTCTCCAAAGCTTTCTCAAAGCTTCACCGAAGAACATGAGCTGATCTTTACAAGAGATCGACCGCATGTTTCGCCTCATTAACCTCGCGCACCGCTTCATATGCGACGGATTTTCAATCCGCGCTATGTGCTCTCTACTCTGCTCTACGTCGTTTGGGGCGGCACAAGCATGAGCTTCCCGACCTTGAAAGCGGCGGGCACCGCCAGCCGAACCAAGACCTTGGCCCTGTCCGCCGTCAGTGTGGCAGTTCTGGCTGCCGTAGGGTACGGCTGGTGGGCTTGGACAACGCAGCAGACAACCGTAGCCGATAGAGACGCGAGCGAGGCTGTCGCCCAACCGAACGCTGGCGGCGTTCACCTCAACGCCGCTCAGCTTCGCGCGCAGGGTGTGGAAACCGCACTCGTCAAGGATGCCGCAGTGATACCGCTGGATGGCTTACCCGCGCAGACGGTGGCACCACTCTCGGCCAGCGCGCAGGTCGTGGCGCCATATGGCGGTGTGGTGACGCGCGTTCTGGTCGATGAAGGCGCCGCAGTGCGCCAAGGACAGGCACTGGCGCGCATCCAGAGCAAGGACGTTCTGGCGTCGCAGGCTGATCTGGCGCGTGCCCGCACCGAAGCGGCGGTGGCCGCGGCGCAGGCCCGGCGCGATGCCACGCTCTTGGCCGAGGGCATCATCCCAGCCACGCGCAACGAGCAAACCCAGGCGCGCGCGGCGGCTGCGCAAAGTACGTTGCAAGAGGCCAATGGCGCCCTCGCACGGCTTCGACCCGTTAGCGGCGGGCAGGCCGGCGAGTATGAATTGCTTGCGCCTTTGTCCGGGCGGGTGATGCGTCGTCACCTGAGCCTCGGGCAAGCGGTCGCGCCGCTCGACATCGCCTTCATAGTGGCTCAGCCTGGCCCGCTGGATGTCAGCGTCGCGGTTCCGCTGCGCTGGCGCTCGGATCTCCACCCAGGCTTGGAAGTGCGTCTTCCCGATGGCACGATCGCTCGCGTGACGGCTGTTGGTGGCGACACTGACCTCAGTAGTCAGAGCCTGCGGGTACGTGCCCGCGTCGATGCAGATCAGGCAGGGGCAGACCGCTATGCGGCCGGGCAGCAGATCAGTGTCGCGCTGTTGCTGCCAGCACCGCAGGGCACCTTGAGCGTGCCATCGTCCGCGCTGCTGCCAGCGGGCAGCGCCCACGTGCTCTACGTTGCTGAGCCGTCATCGCAAGACAAGCAAGGCGACCTACGCGTCCGCGCTGTTCCGGTGCAACTGCTGGGGCAAGACGAATCAGAGGCGTCAAGCGCCGTGCGCGCCGTCTCGCCAGACACTGCGCCGCTTGCGGCAGGCATGCAGGTCGTCGTGCGCGGTACGGCACTGCTCAAATCCATGATTCCATTGCAATGAGGGGCGACCACGCATGTTGTCCCGTCTGATTGAATTTTCCCTGCGCCAACGTGCGCTGGTACTGCTTGGCGTGCTGGCTTTGGCGGGTGCGGGCCTGGCGGCCTTCCTGCAATTGCCGATCGACGCCTATCCGGATATTTCCCCCACGCAGGTCAAGCTGATTATCAAGGCCCCTGGCATGACGCCCGAGGAGGTGGAGTCGCGCGTGATCACGCCGCTGGAGATGGAGTTGCTCGGCGTGCCGCGGGGCGTGATGCTGCGCTCCACGGCCAAGTACGCCATCGCCGACATCACGCTGGACTTCGCCGAAGGCAGCGACATCTACTGGGCACGCCAACAGGTGGCCGAACGCTATGCAGGTGTTTCGGGCAGCCTGCCCGAAGGCGTCAGCGGCGGGCTGGCGCCGATTTCGACACCGCTGTCGGACGTGTTCATGTTCACCATCGAAGGCGGTGGCCTCACGTTGAGCGAGCGCCGCGCCCTACTGGACTGGACGCTGCGCCCGGCCCTGCGCACGCTGCCCGGTGTTGCTGATGTCAACGTGCTGGGTGGAGAAGCCAAGAGCTTTGCTGTGGTGCCGGATCGCGCACGGCTTTCCGCTGCGGGCCTCAGCTTCTCTGATGTCATCACGGCGATCGGCCGCAACAACCGCAATGACGGTGCGGGCCGCCTGGATGCAGGCGAAGACACGCTGATCGTGCGCGCCGAAGGCGCGATCCACACTTTGGACGATTTATCCCGTCTGATCCTGCGCGCGGGGGCCAATGGTACGGCCCCAGTTCGCCTGGGCGACGTGGCCCAGGTGCGCATCGAAGGCGTGACGCGATATGGCGCCGTCACCCGGGACGGCGCGGGCGAAGCGGTGGAAGGCATCGTGGTGGCGCTGCGCGGGGCCGATGCCTCGGCGCTGGTCAAAGCCATTCGAGCCCGGCTGGACGAGGTGACTCCCAGCCTGCCGCCCGGCGTCAAGGTGGTGCCGTTCTATGACCGCAGCACGCTGATCGAGCGCGCCGTGGGCACGGTGGAAAGCGCCTTGCTGGAAGCGACGGTACTGGTCGTTATCCTGCTGCTTCTGTTCCTCGGCGAGCTTCGCGCCGCGCTGGTTGTGGCGGTGATGGTGCCTTTGGCGGCACTGGGCACCTTCTTGCTGATGCGTCTGGTCGGCATGAGCGCCAACCTGATGAGCTTGGGGGGCCTCGCGATCGCCATCGGCATGCTGGTGGACGCTGCCGTAGTGGTGGTGGAAAACGCCGTCAGTCGGCTCGACCCGCACGCGCCCAGTGCGCACCAGCCGCGCCTGCACCGCATATTCGCCGCGGCGCGCGAGGTCGCCATGCCTGTGGCCTCGGGCATCCTCATCATCTGTCTGACCTTCATGCCCCTGCTCACTCTGCAAGGGTTGGAAGGCAAACTGTTTGTGCCGGTGGCGCTGACCATCGTATTCGCCCTGGGCGTCTCGCTGCTGCTGTCGCTCACGCTGGTGCCGGTGCTGGCCTCGCTGCTGCTCAAGGAACACGCTCACACCGAGCCGTGGGTGATGCGCTGGGCCACGCGCCTGTACCAACCGCTGCTGGAGGCTGCGCTTCACCACCCGCTACGCGCATCGGCGGTCGCCATCGCGGCCCTGGCATTGGGTGTGGTGGCCTACCTCGGCACGGGCAAGGCGTTCATGCCGACGATGGACGAGGGCGATATCCTGCTGCAACTGCAAAAGCCGCCGTCCATCGGGTTGCAGCGCTCGCTGGAGATTGACCTGGCAGTGCAGAAGGCCATCGGTGCGGCGGTGCCCGAGGTGCGGCACAGCATCGGGCGGGTGGGCTCCGACGAGCTGGGGCTCGACCCGATGGGCCTGAACGAAACCGACCTGTTCATGCAGCTCGCACCGCGCAAGGATTGGCATGCAGCCGACAAGGACGCGTTGAGTGCCGAGATACGCAAGGTGATGGATGCCTTCCCCGGCCTGGAATTCGGCTTTACCCAGCCCATCGAGATGCGCATCTCGGAAATGCTCACCGGCAGCCGGGGCGACGTGGCCGTCAAGCTATTCGGCCCTGATCTGCAAACGCTGGGCGATCTGGCGCAGCGCATGGCCGCTCGCATCGAGAAAGTGCCCGGTGCGCGCGACGTGCTCACCCAGGCCAGCGACAGCGTGGAATACCTGCAGGTGAAGGTGGATGCGCAGGCGGCGGGGCGCGCCGGACTGGCCGTGACGCAGGTTCAGGACGAGCTGCGCGCGCAGCTCGAAGGCGTGCCGGCCGGGCTGGTGATCGAGCCGGACAGGCGCACGCCCATCGTGGTGCGCGGGGATGCCCGGCTGCGCGGATCGGCCGAGCGGTTCAAGGACTTGCAGCTCGCCCGTGGCGATCAGGGCGAAATCCCCTTGACCTCGCTGGCGCGCATCGCCACCACTGATGGCCCCGTGCTGGTGCGGCGCGAGAACGGCTCGCGCTTCGCGCTGATCCAGTCCAGCGTGAGTGGGCGCGATCTGGTCGGCTTCGTGGATGAAGCGCGCGCCGCCGTGGTGCGCGACGTGCCGCTGCCGCCCGGCTACCGCGTCGAATGGGGTGGGCAGTTCGAGAACCAGCAACGCGCAGCGGCCCGCCTTGGCATGGTGGTGCCGGTGGCCCTGGGACTGATTTTCTTCGTGCTGTTCATGACCTTCGGCTCGGTGCGGCAGGCCGCGCTCATCCTCGGCAACGTGCCGTTTGCCATGGTCGGCGGCGTGGCGGCGCTGTGGCTGTCGGGGCAGTACCTGTCGGTGCCTGCTTCGGTCGGCTTCATCGCGCTGCTGGGCATCGCCGTGCTCAACGGATTGGTGCTGATGACGCACTTCAACCACCTGCACGCGCTAGGCCTGCCCATGGAACAGGTGGTGCGCGAAGGTTCGCTGCGACGGTTGCGCCCCGTGCTGATGACGGCTTCCATCACCGCCTTTGGCCTAGTGCCCCTGCTGCTGGCCAGTGGCCCTGGCTCTGAGATCCAGCGCCCACTCGCCATCGTGGTGATTGGCGGACTGGTCAGTTCCACTGCGCTGACCCTGGTCCTGCTGCCGGTGCTGTACCGGCGATTCGGCCAGGCCATCTCCTCACAACAAGGAGTCCACGCATGAACGGATTGAAAGAAGCGCAACTGGTGCGCCTGAATCTGGTGTTTCCACCCACGCTCGAAGACGCCGTCACCGATGCCCTGATGGCCGACCCGGTGCTGCCAGGGTTCACCCTGTTGCACGCCGAAGGGCATACCGGCGACTTCGCGCGCGCGTCCATTCGCGAGAAGGTTCGCGGCCGTGTGGATCGGCGCGTCATTTGGGTATTGATCGAATATGAACAACTGGAACAGGTCCTGGCGCATCTGCGCCAGCGCATCGCGTCTAGCGATGTCCGCTGGTGGGTGGAGTCGGTGTTGGCAAGTGGAAGACTGGTATGACGAGTAAAAACAAAGGATGCAGCCTGGTACTACCGACTGGTGCCGTCATGGTGGCTATCGCGGCTTTGACATTTCATCCCGCGCAAGCGCGCGCCGATGATCTTTCGTGGCTGCCTGCGCAGGCGCAAGTCGAAGCGGCGATAAAAATCCAGCCGGTCGTGAATGCCGCAGCCGCTCGCTTGGACGCGGCGGCCGCCACGCAAAGCGCCCTTGAAGCCGGTAGCCACGAATTTGAACTCAGTAGTGGCCTACAACGTCGCAACGTGACCAACGAAGCGCGTCGCTACAACGAATGGGAAATCCAGCTCAGCCGTGCTGTTCGCTTGCCAAACAAGGCGCGTATAGATCGGGACATCGGCAGCCGCACCCGTAGGGTGGCCGATATGCGCCTTGAAGATGCCGAGCACCAAATGGCAAGGCGACTGTTGGAAGTCTGGGCCGGATGGCTGCGCAGTTTCGTCGTAGCCGACGAGATGCAAGCTCAGGAAAAGTTGCTTAGACGTGAGCAGGAAGCAATGGCCCGCCGCGTGGCCCTGGGCGATGCAGCGCAGCGGGACAGCGACGTTCTGCAAGCCGAACGCGCGATGCTTGCAGCCCAGGTTAGCGCTGCGCGCGACGCAGAACGGGCAGCACGACAAACGATGGTGATCGAGTTCCCGGGCATTGAGATTCCCGCGCGGCCATCCACGCTGCCAGATCCCGATCCTTTGCCGGGCGGGGTACAGGAGTGGCTGGCGCGAATTGTGCGACAAAGCGTCGAAATCGGCATTGCCGATGGAGAGGCAGCGCGCCTTGCCAAGGTGGCCGAGCGAGCTCGCGCCAACCGCACGCCCGACCCCACAGTCGGGGTACGGATGATGTCTGAACGCGGTGGGACGGAACGTGTCATTGGCGTTGTCCTGACGGTGCCATTTGGCACTGACTATCGCAGTGCAATGGCTGCCACGGAAAGCGCCAACGCAGCTGCCGCAGAGGCAGAGGCGCTCGGCGTGCGGCGCGCGGTGGAGCAAAGTGCGTGGGTAGCCGCGCAGGCAGCTGAAAGTAAGCGCACGCAGTGGCAGTCATTCGCGCAGGCGCTGGCCGCGCAGACCACGGCCAGCAACCGCACGCGGCGAGCTTGGGAACTGGGAGAGGCCCCCTTGGCCGAATACCTCTTGACGTTGCGAAACCTGCGCCAGACACGCCTCGGTGAGGCACAGGCTCGCATCGATGCGCTGCAAGCGTCAGCACTGGTGCGTATCGATGCGCATGCGCTGTGGCATTCGAAGGAGGCACATGCCGATGCCCCTCAATGAATCCCGACTACTGGGCAACGCCCCACTATCCAACGCACCATTCGCACCTCGATTCTTAAGGCAACGCTGATTAAGGTCCACCATTGAGAGGGGTCAAACGTTATCCGCAGATGAAGCAGCAGACCCTGGCAATGGCCGCAGATCAAAACAACGGATTCGAGCAGTCGCGCAAGCCCACCCGACGTGAAGAGTTCTTGCGGACCATGGAGACAATAGTGCC
>NZ_JBFWLZ010000065.1:0-8523 GCF_050251835.1 Diaphorobacter sp.
ACCAAAGGGCCAGCGGCAAGGGTGAAATGCCCCTTATTTGCAGCCCAAAAAACGCCGAATTCGTCATCATGTGGAATATATCGACTCAGTGGCCACCGCCACGGGTGTTTTGAACACCATCCCTAGGCTCGCCCCACCCAACCGATCAAGGAAACAACCGTGAAACTGAAGATGGCCCCGAACTCGGGGTTCGCGATCTTGTTGCGCTCGCCCTGGTGGGTCAGCTTTGCCATTGCCGCCGTCATCGTGCTGGTCTGCGGCGCGTTGCTGCCGGCGGAGATTGCCCCCTTTGCCGCCATGGGCGCGGTGCCGATCACCGTCATCGGCTGCATGGCCGCCTGGCGCCAGTGGCGGGCGCCCAGCGCGGCGCAAGTGCAGGGCGCGCTGCAGGCCGCCGCCGCCATGCCCTGGAAGGAATTTGCCGACACCCTGGAGCGCGCATGGCGCGCCGAGGGGCACGACGTGCAGCGCCTGGCCACGCTGTACGCCGACCTGCGCATCGCCCGGCCCGACCAGTCAGCCGGTGACGCCGTGCTGGTGGCCGCACGCCGCTGGAAGGCCGCCACGCACGGTGTGGAGCCGCTGCGCGAGCTGCAGGCCGAGGTGCAGCGCCAGGGCGCGCGCACGGGCGTGTATGTGGCGCTGGCGGGCACCGTGAGCGAGGGCGCGCGCAGTTTTGCCAAGGACCACGGCCTGGTGCTGCTGGAGGGCGACGCGCTGGCCGCCCTGCTGCTCAAGGCCCCCGCGCCCCGGGCGCCTGCGCGCGTGCCAGGCCGTGCGCGCCCCGGGGCAGGTTCCGGCGGTGGCCACGGCACGCCCTAAAATCGCCGGTTCCGCCTCGAAGACCGGGGCGACTGGAGAGCCGCCCCGATGACCGCACGCAAGATTTTTGTCACCACCGCCCTGCCGTATGCCAACGGCAATTTCCACATCGGCCACATCATGGAATACATCCAGGCCGACACCTGGGTGCGCGCGCAGCGCATGCAGGGCAACGCGGTGAACTTTGTGGGTGCCGACGACGCCCACGGCGCGCCCATCATGATCGCCGCCGAAAAGGCCGGCAAGACGCCCCAGCAGTTTGTGGCCGACATCGCCGCCGGGCGCAAGCAGTACCTGGACGGTTTTCACATCGCCTTCGACAACTGGAGCAACACCGACAGCCCCGAAAACCACGAGCTGTCCCGGCAGATTTACCTCGATCTGAAAGCCGCGGGCTTCATCGAGACGCGCACCATCGAGCAGTTCTTCGACCCCGAGAAGAACATGTTTCTGCCCGACCGCTTCATCAAGGGCGAGTGCCCGCGCTGCCACGCCAAGGACCAGTACGGCGACAACTGCGAGTCCTGCGGCGCCGTCTATGCGCCCACCGAGCTGATCAACCCGTTCTCGGCCTTGTCAGGCGCCAAGCCGGTGCTCAAGACCTCCGAGCATTTCTTCTTCAAGCTGTCCGACCCGCGTGCGGTGGCGTTCTTGACCGAGTGGACACAAAACGGCCAGCATGTGCAGCCCGAGGTGGCCGCCAAGATCCGCGAATGGTTCGGCGTGCGCACCAACCCCGACGGCACCACCAGCGAGGGCCTGGACGACTGGGACATCAGCCGCGACGCGCCCTACTTCGGCATCGAGATCCCGGACGCGCCGGGCAAGTATTTTTATGTGTGGCTGGATGCGCCCGTGGGCTACCTGGCGTCGCTGAAAAACCTGCTGAACCAGCGCGGCGAGGACTACGACGCCTACATGGCCGACCCCGCGCTTGAGCAGTACCACTTCATCGGCAAAGACATCATCACCTTCCACACGCTGTTCTGGCCCGCCATGCTCAAGTTCAGCGGCCGCAAGACACCCACCAAAATCTGCGTGCACGGATTTTTGACGGTGAACAACGGCGAGAAGATGAGCAAGAGCCGCGGCACGGGGCTGGACCCGCTCAAGTATCTGGCCCTGGGCATGAACCCCGAGTGGCTGCGCTACTACCTGGGCGCCAAGCTCAACGGCAAGAACGAGGACATCGACTTCACGGCCGAAGACTTCATGCTGCGCGTCAACGCCGACCTGATTGGCAAATACGTCAACATCGCCAGCCGGGCGGCGGGCTTCATCGCCAAGCGCTTTGGCGGCAAGCTGGGCACGGTGACCGACGACGGCCAGGCCCTGCTGGCCCACCTGCGCGACGCCAAGGGCGGCATTGTCGCCGCGTACGAGGCGCGCGATACGGCCCGCGCCGCGCGCGACATCATGGCGCTGTGCGACCGCGTCAACAGCTATGTGGACGCCAACAAACCCTGGGAGCTGGCCAAGCAAGAGGGCATGGACGCGCGCCTGCACGATGTGTGCACCACCTGCATCGAGGCCTTCCGCATGCTGACGATCTACCTCAAGCCCATGCTGCCCCGTGTGGCGGCCGAGGTGGCCCACTTTCTCATCGTGCCGCCCGAGCAGTTTGACGACGTGGCCAAGCCCCTGGGCGCCGGCCACCAGATCGGCCAGTACCAGCACCTGATGCAGCGCGTGACGCCCGAGCAGCTGCAAGCCCTGTTCGAGCCGCCCGCCGCGCCCGTGGTCGAGGCCGTGAAGCCCGGCGGCGAAGAGATTGCGCCCACCATCACCATCGACGACTTTGCCAAGATCGACCTGCGCATCGCCAAGATCGTCGAATGCAAGCCCGTCGAAGGCTCGACCAAGCTGCTGCGCCTGACGCTGGACGTGGGCGAAGGGCAGACGCGCAATGTCTTCAGCGGCATTGCCAGCATGTATGCGCCCGAGCAGTTGGAAGGCAAGCTCACCGTGATGGTGGCCAACCTGGCACCGCGCAAGATGAAATTTGGCGTGAGCGAAGGCATGGTGCTGGCCGCCAGCCATGCCGACGAGAAGGCGCAGCCCGGCATCTACGTGCTGGAGCCCTTCCCCGGCGCGCAGCCGGGCATGCGCATCCACTGACCGCCGCTGCCGCCCCGCGCCCCTGGGGCGCGCGGGCAGCGCCATCGGATCACGACAGGCAAGGCATCGCGCATGGCGATGGCTTGCACAGCACAACGCGATCGCGATTGGCTAAATTTTTTTGATCCAAAACAGCCTCTAGCGCTTATCCAGCAAGCGCGAGCTGCTCACTTTTTTGACAATCTACCGGCGTGGCGCACCGCACTGCGCGGCCCACGCTGGCAGCTGGTGGCCGGCATATGGACAGGGCGCACATGCTTCTAACCGGTTGTTGCAAAGCGCTTCCTAGAATCCGCCGCACCCAACCGTAGCCTCTGCCCCGCAAGGCAGGGCGCAGCCCCGCACCAGCCCATCAGGAGATTGCATGCCTTTGTCACCCAACCTGCGGCCAGCGCTGCTGGCCGTTGCGCTTGCTGCGCCGCTCGTCGCCACGGCGACAGCCCCTACAGCACCCGCCACCCCGGCAGCGCCGTCAGCCCCGGCCGCCAGCGTCAGCCTGCAAGACGTGTCGGTGATTGCCGGCACCTGCGCCAACTGCCACGGCCCCGACGGCCGGTCCACCGGCGGCATTCCCACGCTGCGCGGCGTGGGCGAGCGCCATCTGCTGTTGCGCATGCAGGCCTTCAAGGCCGGCACCGCCAGCGACGCCACCGTCATGGTCCGCCTGATGAAGGGCTATGACGACGCACAAATCCAGGCGCTTGCGCAATGGTTCAACCGGGAGTCTCAATAATGACTTTTGATCGCCGCACGGTTCTGGGCAGCGCCATTGCTGGTGCTGCCTCTTTGGCCCTGCCGTCCTTCGTCCGCGCCCAGGCGGGCGCCGCCCATGTGGTGGTGGTGGGCGGCGGTTTTGGCGGCGCCACGGCCGCCCGTTACCTCAAGGAGCGCGCACCCCAGGTGCGCGTGACGCTGGTCGAGCCGGCCGAGCGCTTCTACACCTGCCCGTTCTCCAACCTGTACCTGGCCGGCCTGCGCTCGTTCGAGAGCATTGGCCACGGCTACGACGGCCTGCGCAAGGCCGGTGTGGAAGTGGTGCACGCCCGTGCCGACGACGTCAACACCGCCGCCCGCAGCGTCAAGCTGTCCAACGGCCAGACTCTGCGCTACGACAAGCTGGTGCTGTCGCCCGGCGTGGACATGCGCTGGGGCGCGCTGGAAGGCTATGACGAGGCCGCATCGCAGCTGGCGCCCCACGCCTGGAAGGCCGGCCCCCAAACCCAATTGCTGCGCCAGCAGATGGAAGCCATGCCCGATGGCGGCACCTTCGTGATGGTGATTCCGGCCAACCCTTTCCGCTGCCCGCCCGGCCCCTACGAGCGCGCGGCCATGGTGGCCCACTACTTCAAGCAGCACAAACCCAAAAGCAAGATCCTGCTGCTGGACAACAAGGACGCCTTTTCCAAGCAGGGCCTGTTCATCCAGGGCTGGAAGGCGCTGTACGGCGACATGATCGAGTGGGTCAAGCAGTCGGACGACGGCCAGGTGGTGCGCGTGGACGCCCGCCAGCGCGTGGTGGAGACGGCGTTTGGCACCAGGCACCAGGCCAGCGTGCTGAACGTCATTTCACCGCAGAAGGCCGGCTTTATTGCCGACCGCGCCGGGGTTACGGATGCCAGCGGCTGGGTGCCCGTCAAGCCCGAGAGCTTTGAGTCTGCCCTGGTCAAGAATGTTTATGTGCTGGGCGACGCCACCCAGGCCGCGCCCATGCCCAAGTCGGGCTTTGTGGCCAACACCCAGGGCAAGGTGGCCGCCGCCGTCATTGCGGCCGAACTGACCGGCCAGCCAGCGCCCGCCGCCGCGTTTGCCAACACCTGCTACAGCCTGGTGGGCGCGGGCTACGGCATATCGGTGGCGGGCGTGTACCGCGCGCAAGAGGGCAAGCTGATCGAGGTGCCCGGCTCCGGCGGCGTCAGCCCCGCCAATGCAGACGCGGCGTTCCGCAAGGCCGAGGCGGACTATGGCTCCGCCTGGTACAAGGCCATCAGCTCCGACATCTGGGATCGTGGAGCCTAGAAACGGCAGTTGACCGCTTGCCATCTTCAGGAAAGCCACATGCGCACTGACTTTTGCTGCTTCGTTACAGCTCACCCGATGGGTGAGCACGCTACACACTCGCCAGCACCGCGTTCGCCGCGCCATGCGGCGTTGCTCCTCCTTGCGGGCATGAGCCCGCTGCGTCATCGCGCCTTGCCTGACACGCCGATCACGGCACTGGCAAGCGCGTCCAACTACCGCTTCTAGGCTGACCCATGACGCTTCTGTGGGCCAGCTTTGTATGGGGCGCGGCGTTTGGCGTGGCCGCGCGGCTGGGGCGCTTTTGCCTGCTGCGCGGCCTGCGCCAGCACCTGGGCCTGGATGGCGGCGAGCCACCCAGTAGCGAACCACCCTACAGCGCCCCGGCGCTGCAGGCCTTTGCGCTGGCGCTGGCCGTGGCCTTGCTGGCGTCGCAAGGGCTGCAGCTGCTGGGCGTGGTGGATCTGGGCCAGGCGCTGGTCGTGCGCACGCAGTTCTCGTTTGCGGGCGTGCTGATAGGCGGCGCGATTTTTGGGCTGGGCATGGTGCTGGCCAATGCCTGCGGCGCGCGCTCGCTGGTGCTGCTGGCGGGCGGCAACCTGCGCTCTCTGGTCACGGTGGTGTTTCTGGGCCTGGGCGCGCAGGCCAGCTCCACGGGGGTGCTGGCGCCGCTGCGCCAGTGGTTTCAGGGCCTGGCGCCTAGCGTGCTGCAGCATGCCACCCTGCCCCAGCACTTGATGGCCAATCAATGGTCAGCCCTTGCTGTGTATGCGCTGACAGCTATCGTTCCTGCAGCAATTTTGGCGGCCTACGCCCTGTACCGCCCGGCCCTGCGCCGCAGCCCGGCGCAATGGCTGGCGGCGCTGGTGATCGGCGCACTGGTGGCCGTGGGCTGGTGGATCAGCGCCAGCGTGGGCGCAGACCCGTTCGACCCCGCGCGGCTCACGTCGCTGAGCTTCATTGCCCCGATTGCCGAGAGCCTGCTGTACATCCAGGTGGCCGTGGGCCGCGACTTTGGCGCCGCATCGGCCATGGTGGCGGGCGTGGTGTCCGGGGCGTGCCTGACCGCCCTGATCACCCGCACTGCCCGCTGGGAGGGCTTTGACAGCCCCGCGCAGCTGGCCCGCAGCGCGCTGGGCGGCTGGCTGATGGGTTTTGGCGGCCTGCTGGCGGCGGGCTGCTCCATCGGCCAGGGGCTGACCGGCATCACCACCCTGGCCTGGGCCACGCTGCCCGCCGTGGCCGGCATTGTGCTGGGCGCCTGGCTGGCGCTGCGCCTGGGGGCAATACGGGCCGGGTCTGCGCGGCACCTGACGGCTGGGTGAGAATCCGCGTTTGCCCGCAGCTCTCAAACCCACCATGCCCTTGCAACGCCGCCACTTTCTGATCACCCCACCCGCCCTGGCGCTGGGCGCCGCCGTGGCTGCCACACCCATCGCCACGCTGGCGGCCCCGGCCATCCTCACGCCGCAGTCGCGCATCCTGCCGCGCCAGGGCAAGGGCCCGCGCATCGTGATCTGCGGCGGCGGCTGGGGCGGCCTGACGGCCGCGCGCTACCTGCGCGAGCTGATTCCCAACTCCGACGTGGTGCTGCTGGAGCGCAACCCCACGTTCTGGTCTGGCCCCATGAGCAACAAGTGGCTGATCGACGTCGTCAACACCGACTTTGTCAACCGCGACATGCTGCGCCCGGCCAACCAATACGGCTACCAACTGCTGCAAACCGAGGTGACCGGCTTTGAGCGCGACAAGAAGCTGGTGCGCACCGCCCACGGCCTGATCGAGTACGACTTTTTGATTCTGTCGGGCGGCATCCGCAACGACTACGAGGCCTGGTTTGGCAACGACCAGAAGGCCATTGACTACACGCGCAAGCATTTCCCCAACGCCTACGTGCCCAACCAGGAAATGTTTGCGCTCAAAGCCAAGGTGAAGAACTTCAAGGGCGGCACCATCGTCATGACGCTGCCCCCGCCGCCGCACCGCTGCCCGCCCTCGCCCTACGAGCGCGCCTGCCTGATCGCCTGGCACATCAAGAAGAACAAGATTCCCGGCAAGATTTTGATTCTGGACCCCAAGCCCAAGATCGCCCCCATCGGCGTCGGTTACAAGCAGGCGTTTGAAGAGCTGTACCCGGACATCATCACCCACGTGCCCAACGCCCGCGTGCAGGAGGTGGACCCGTTCAACAAGCGCATCAAGACCGCGGCGGGCGAGTTCCAATTTGACGACGCCATCCTGATGCCGCCCCACCAGGCGGCCGACATGGTCTGGCACGCGGGCCTGATTGGCAAAACCCCCGACGGCAAGCCCACCGGCTGGGCCGACATGAACCCGCGCTACTTCACCGCCCACGGCGACGACCGCGTGTACTTCGTGGGCGACCTGATGGGCGCCATCTCGCCCCAGTTTGGCCACTATCCCAAGAGCGGCCATGTGGCCAACTACATCGGCAAGATCGTCGCCAAGAACATCGCCCAGCGCGTGGCCGGCCAGCAGGTCACGCCGCTGCTGCCGGACAACCTCTGCTACATGATGGTCAACGGCGACCCGCAGGAAGAAATCTCGGTCAAGTTCGAGTACGAAGTCGACGCCAGCGGCCAGGTCAACCAGACCCAGATCGACATGGACGTGCGCTCGCCCGATCTGGTCAAAGAAGACTTTGCCTGGATCAACACCATGTTCCGCGACTTCCTGGGCACCTGATCCGCCATTCCAATGCAAGCCCAATGCAAGCAATGACACCCTCAAATACCCACCGCCTGACCCGCCGCCGCCTGGTGGCCGGTGCCGCCGCAGGTGCCAGCCTGGCGCTGCCCGGCGCCGCACTGGCGCAAGCCGCCGCCACGCCCGCGCCCGCCGCCAGGGCACCGTTGGTCGGCCACCTGGCCCCCAACCCGGTGGAATTCAAAAAGACCATGCAGCAGTTCATCGGCAGCGCCACGCCGCAGGCCGAGGGGCTGCAGCTGGACGTGCCCGTGCTGGCCGACAACCCCGGCGCCGTGCCCGTCAAGGCCAAGGTCACCCTGCCCATCACCGATCAGGACTGGTGCGAAGAGCTGATGGTGGTGGCCGAGCTCAACCCCATCCCGCTAGCCTGCCGCATGCAGTTCACCGCCGACACCGGCACGGCCGAGGCCGCGGTGCGCATCCGCCTGAGCCAGTCGCAAACCGTGCACGTGCTGGCGCGCATGAAAAGCGGCAAGGTGCTGGCGGGCAAGCAAGCCGTTACCGTGGCCGCCAGCGGCTGCGGCATGTAAGCCAGGAAAATCGTCATGAGCATGAACAAGCCCCCGCGCGTGTGGGTCAGCAACGACAAGCCCAAGGCCGGCGACATCCTGCGCGTGCGCGCGCAGATGGAGCACGTCATGGAAACCGGCCTGCGCGTGGATCCCGCCACCGGCAAGACCCGCCCGCGCCACATCGTCAACCACTTCGAGGCCAAGCTGGGCGACCGGCGGGTCTTCATCTGGACGCCCGGCACCTCGGTCGCCCAGAACCCGTACATCGAATTCACCTTCAAGGCGCGCCACAGCGGCGAGCTGACGATGCTCTGGAAGGACGACC
>NZ_JBFWLZ010000066.1:0-6644 GCF_050251835.1 Diaphorobacter sp.
TCATTAAGCAGTAATTCACAGGGTTCGACAACGTGTGGTAGCGGTTTTTTTATATGGCTTGTGTCAGCTCAAAAAATAAGAATGAAAAGGCTTTCGCGCCCGTCAAAAAAGCGCCAGCAGCTACATTAAAAGTAGCGATCAAGGCCCGTTGTAACGCACTGTTGCATGCTGTGGTCCGCCGGCGATAGCCCGCCTGAGCACTGCTGCCACGCGCAGGATTGAATGCGCATGCGCTGCGGGCGTTAATGCAGCACTTCCAGCAGGCGATCCAGTCCGCCGGTGTGGATGGCCACCTGGGCCTGTTCGCGCACTGTGGGTTTGGCATGGTAGGCCACCGACAGGCCGGCGGCGCCCATCATGGGCAGGTCGTTGGCCCCATCGCCCATGGCAATGCACTGCGCGGGCTCGACGTTCAGCAGGCTGGCCACCTCCAGCAGCGTGCGGCGCTTTTCGGCGCCGTCGCAAATATCGCCCCAGCACTGCGCCACCAGGCGTCCCGTCAGCACGCCGTGCTCGTCGGTTTCCAGAACGTTGGAGCGCGTGAAGTCGATGCCCAGGCGGTCGCGCACGCGATGGGCAAAAAAGGTAAAGCCGCCCGACACCAGCAGCACCTTCAGGCCGGCCGCCTTGCAGGCGTCGATCAACTCTGCCGCGCCCGGGTTGGGGCGCAGGCGTTCGTCGTACACGCGCTGCATGTCAGCCAGCGTCACGCCCTTGAGCAGTGCCACCCGGCGGCGCAGGCTGTCCTTGAAGTCGGTAATCTCGCCGCGCATGGCGGCCTCGGTGATGGCCGCCACCTCGGCCTTGCGGCCCACGGCATCGGCAATCTCATCGACGCATTCGATGTTGATGAGCGTGGAGTCCATGTCGAAGGCGATCAGCTTGTAGTCGGTCAGCTTGCGCAGCGCGGGCAGGTTCTGGACGGCGAGGCCGGGAGCGAGTTCTTGAATAATCATGGATTTTGCTATTAATTTAAGAGCTATTACCGCTGGTATTGATTAGGCTAGAAGCCAATTTGATGCATGATTTGCAGCAGACCGTCGCGGTTGAGTTTGGTGGCAAAGCGCACGTTGACGCCTTCTTGCTGCAGCGCCTGGAAGAAATGCTTGGCTGCATCGATCTTCATGCGCTCCTTGTCCGGTATGTCGCCGTACTGGTCGTAGCCCTTGGTTTCCACCACCAGGTACATCGCCTGGGCTTGGTCGCCCTGCAGCAGCGCGTAGCCAAAGTCGGGGTTGTATTTGCCCGCCGGTGTCGGAATGTCCACCTTGGGCAGCTTGGCAAACACGGCAATGCGCTGCGCCTGTGATTCGTCCACGGTGTCGCGCTCGATCTGGCTGTCCACCGGCATCTGGTCTTCGTCGTACAGCGACTTGGCCCGCACTGCTGGGTTGGCGATGGCGTGCATTTCGGCGCCGCACCACGCTGCCGGAATGGTGGCCAGCAGCGCGCCCGTGCTGTCGGTCAATGCCGTTTTCACCTGGGTCTCGCGCAACTGGTAGGTCACTTTGTGCACCAGCAGCTCATGCACGCAGCGGTTCATGGTGTCACGCAGCGCGGCAAAGGCCCGGCCTTCGTTGTGCTGGATTTGGGCGAATTTGTCTGCGGGCATCCGCGCCAGTACCGTGGCCACGGTGTGCAGGCTCAAATGCGTGGCGTTGGCCAGGTCGGTCACAAACTCGCCCAGGGTGAACACCTTGTGGGGTTTGACCTGGTAGGCGGTTTGCGTGGTTTCGGCGCGCTGCACATCCTGCACTTGCTCGGTGCGGGTGACGTTGATCGTCAGCGGCAGCACCTGGAAATCCCGCGCCAGCCGGGCCACGATGGCATCGACCAGCGCTGGCGTCTCCAGCTCGTAGTGCATCACCGCATCGCGGTTGAGGGCGGCCCACAGCGCTTTCAGCTTTTCGTACTGTGTGGGGTTGACCTTCAGCGCGGGCTTGGTCTTGTCTTCCTTGCGTTTGACCTGGCCATGGCCCTCGTAATAGGCATCCAGGTACTCCAGCATGGCCTTGGCGCCTTCTGCATCCAGGTGGGACACTTGCCCTAGCGCCGCACCAATACCTGCCCGCTGGGCTTTGAACACAGTGGCATTGGGCTGCAGAGTCAAGGTGCCCGCTGCCACGTCCAGCACGCCAGCGCCGTGGGTGGCCAGCGTTTGCATGAGTCCCCAAATTCCCAGTGGGTGCTTGCAGACACCGCTGGCAATCAAGGACTCCACGCTCAAGACCCGATTCACGCCCTTGACGCTGTGCGCTGCGATCTCGCTTTGAATGGCCGCTACAAAATCGCCTTCGCTGGCGGGCACCACCACCGTCAGTTCGTTGATGTGCTCAAAAGCCGCATCGTCGCTGTGTACGCGCTGCAAATCCTGGTTCACGGCCAGGCGCAGGCCCCGGCCAATTTGCTGCAGCTTGGTGATTTGCGAGTTGCTGGGCGCCAGCTTGCACAGGGTGAACACATTGGGGTTGTCCCAGCCCTCTTGCAGCGCCCACATCGAGAAGATGAAGCGCAAGTCGGTGTCGAAGCTCAGCAGCTTTTCTTTTTCTTGCAGGATGAGCCTGATGGCTTCTTCCTCGCCCTTCTCGCTGTGCGAGCGGGCAAAGTAGCCCTTGTGCACCTTGCCAATATCCGCCGCGCTGCGCTCCAGGTACGCGCGGTAGGGTGGGTGCAGGTCGGGGCGCGCGAGTGTGCGCTGCAAGTGGGTGCGGTAGTGCGCCTCGAAAGCCTCGCGGATGACGGCAGGTTTCTGGCCTTCGGGCAGGTACTTGGCCACGGCGTCGATAAAGAACAGGCTCAGGCTTTTGATGCCGCGCTGGAACAGGTCTTCCTCGCGCTCGAAGTGGTTGGCAATGGCCCGCTCGATGATCAGCCCTTGCGTTTGCTCGGCCAGCATGCCGTAGGCCATGGCTTCGCCCAGGGGCAGGGCAAAGCCGTTGGTGAACAGCAGCTCTTTGGTGGTGACGGTCTCCACCACATGCCCGTCCAGAAAGCCCAGTCCGGTTTTGTCGCCCAGGTTGTCTTTGGCGCGCAGCTCTACCGTTGCGCTGCCGCCGGCGGGCTTGGTGTACTGCACCAGCGCGCAGCGCTCCTTGGCCGTGCCGTGGTGCGACAGGTAGCACAGGCTTTGCGCGGCATCGGCGCTGCCCACCGTGTCCACCACGATGCCCTTGACCAGCCGCTGGCGGAAGGCGTCCAGGCTGTCGAGCGTATAGACCAGGTTTTTGTATTTCTCGTTGTCGTTCTTGCCCTTGAAGGTGGCACCGAAACGGATGGTCAGCAGCGGATTGAACTTGGCCAGGTACTCCTGCGTTTGCGCGCCCTCGAAACGGTGGGGCTCGTCAATGATGAGCACGGGCCGGATCACGGCCAGCGCTTCCATGAAGCTCCTGGCCTGGCCAAACAGATTGGCCTCCACCCCGCGTTTGTTGATGAGCTTGCTGTCGCCCGCAAACGACTGGTAGGTGGCCACCATCACCGAAATGCTGGCCGCCCCTGCCGAGGCCGCGTGGATAAAGCCACCCACCGTTTTGGCGGAGTAGTTGAAGACGTTGATGTGCTGCTCGTACTGCTTGGCGAAAAACGCCGCCGTGGTCTGCAGGCTTTTGAGCGTGCCCTGGCGAATCGCGTTGGACGGCACCAGCACGATGAATTTGCACAGCTTGTGCTCGCGGTGCAGGCGGTGGATGGTCTCGATGAAGGTAAAGGTCTTGCCCGTGCCGGTTTCCATCAGCACGTCCAGGTTCAAAGCGGGCGTGGCGGTGTCGGGCACATGCACCAGCCCGGCGCGCACGCCGTTGCGCTGGCGCACCGCCGCCAGATTGGCCTTGAGCGTGGCCGCCGCCTCGCGCGGCACGTAGTTGGGATTGGCGTGGACGTTGGCTGGCGGCGTAAAGCGCACATCGGCCAGCACATCGGCAAGGGACTGCACCGCCGCCGTCTGGTGCGGCAGAGTGGTGTACTGGAACTGAGGCTGATGGGGCGGTAGGAGGGCGGTCATGGCAGCAGGCACCTTCAGCGCACGCCGCGCAGGCGCAGCTTGTCTTGAGAAAAGCCCAGCGTGTCGGCCACCGAGCGGATGCCCAGCAAAAAGTTGTCGTCCTGCACCCAGGGGGCATACACCGTCAGGTAGTTCAGCGGCCCGGCGGCGGTGTGTTGCGCTTGCTGTGCGCGGATGGCATCGGTCAGCGCGTCCATGGCCAGGGCTTTGACGACGATGAGCACGTCCGCCGCGCGGTACAGGTGGCCCTCGGGCACCTCGGCGGTGGTGACCGGCGTGATGCGCGTGGTCAGCGGCAGCCCTTCGGCAAACAGCAGGTTGTGCAGCACGCGCGGCAGTTGCTCGGGCTGCGGCGTGGCAATGCGCGCTTGCAGGGCGAGCAGATCGGCCTGGGTGCTGTCTTGCAGCGGTTTGGCCAGCATCAGGGCGTCGGGGTCGTCCACCAGCTCGAAGACGCGAAAGCCGGTGTCTAGCGTGGGGGTGGCCTCGTCCAGCAGGGTGCCTCTCTCGGCGGCTCTGGCGGCTTGTTCCGCCTCCAGCTTGGCCCCGGCGCGGCGCAGACGCTCGGCGGTGATTTCAAAAATAGTGGCGTCGGGCTTGCCCAGCGTTTCTTTGACGAAGCTGTGGGCTTCTTTTTGTTTTTTCGGGTCGATGGGCTGGGGGATTTGCACCAGGATGAATTGGCGCTGGCCACCGTCTTCGGCGTTCAGGCGCATCACGGCTTCGCCGGTGGTGCCGCTGCCGGAGAAGAAGTCTAAACAAACCGAATATTTATCGGTTGATATTTGTAATATTTTTTTTATGAGACCTGTTGGCTTAGGGTTGTCAAAAGGTGCGTTTCCATTAAAAATATTTTTAAGTTCTTTTCTGGCTGAATCTGTGTGACCTACCTCTTCATAAGACCATATGCTGCTTGGAACAATGCCCTCTTGAACCTCATTCAGATAGCGTTTGAGCTGTGGCGCACCTTTTCCGTCTTTGCCGAAAAAAACGCGGCCTTCCGCAATCCATTCTTGAATTTTTGCTTCGTTACTAATCCAGCATCGTCCGCGAGTTGGCGGATATTTGGCTCCAGTGTTTGGGTTGGTAATTTCATAAATATAGGCCTGGGAAACGGTTTTAACCGTCAGATTATCTGGTCTCCATGGACCTTTTCCGTCGTTGCTATCATATTTATAGAGGGAGTTTTGTTTTTCTGTGCGTGGCAATAATTTTCTATCGAAAGCATCCGTTTTTTGATAGCACAATACGAAATCGTGCATGGATGCGATGCCGCTGGTGTCGTTTGAAGCTGCATATCTTTTATGCCAAATAATGGTGGAGATGAAATTTTCCTCTCCAAAAATCTCATCACACAACAACTTGAGCTGCGCCTGCTCATTGTCATCAATCGATATAAAAATCACCCCATCGTCGCGCAGCAAATCCTTGGCCAGCAGCAGGCGCGGGTACATAAACGACAGCCAGCCGCTGTGCGTGCGGGCGCCATAAATGTTTTTGATGTAGTCGATGTTTTCTTTGGCGTAGCCCAATTGCGCCAAAACCTCGGTTTGTTTGGTGGTGAAATCGTCGCGGTAAATAAAGGCGTCGCTTTGGGTGTTGTACGGTGGGTCGATGTAAATCAACTTCACCTTGCCAAAGTAGTTATGGCGCAGCAGGCGCAGGGCGTCCAGGTTGTCGCCCTTGATCAGCAGGTTGCCGGTGCTGTCCCAATTTTTGCTTTGCTCCGGCAGCGGCTGCACGATTTTTTGCGCTGGCACAAAGGCTGTGTGGTAGGCCTCGCGCTTGCCCACCCAGCGCAGCTCGTAGCCGTCTTCCTCCACCTGCACGCCCGCTGGGTTGCTGGGGTCCACGGCCAGTTGCAGCGCGGCGGCGTTGATGCGGATGCGGCCTTGTGCGTCGGCCTCCACCGCGCCGGGAAAGTGCTGGCGCAGCAGCTCCAGCTTGTGCGCGTTGGGCGTGGGGGTATCCAGAATGGTTTGAGGCATGAAAAATACTCTCTTTTTAATAGCTGCTTGCGCTTATCCAGCAAGGGATAGGGACTGATTTGACTAAAAATTGAACGCGGGCGATGGCTTCAGCGGGGAGGCTTGCGCAAATACAGCTTGTCCGACCAGGTGGCCAGCCAATGCGGTTTGAAGGCCACGAAGATGGCCGTGAGCATGCCGGTCATGAAGGCGTCGCCCCAGGCCATGAGCCAGCGCGCCACCATCGACAAACCTTCGTCCACGCCAGGCAGCAGCTGGCCAGTCCACTGCGCCAGCGCGCCGGTGGCAAACAGGCACACCGCCGTGCCCAGAAAGCCGCGGCCCAGCACGTACACAAACAGATGTTCGCCCGTCAGGCGCCGCAGCAGCGCGCCCAGGCCCAGCGCCAGCGTGGCGGGCAGCACGCCCTGCCATAGCGCCATGCCCAGGATGGCGTCTGGCGTGGGGCTGCCGCCCAGCACGCCCGCCACCAGGGCCACCAGTATCAGCGTGGGTACGGCCAGCGGCCAGCCCAGCATCAGCAGCACCATGCAGGCCCCAGAAATCCGCAGTTGTAGCGGCATGGTGTGCAACTGGGGCAAGGCCCACAGCCAGGGAAGCACCACCAGCGTGGCCAGCACGGGCGAAAGCAGCGCGCCGCCGCGCAGCAGCCGCCA
>NZ_JBFWLZ010000066.1:6744-8330 GCF_050251835.1 Diaphorobacter sp.
CTGACCCAGGCGCTGAGCGATAGCTGGGCAGCAGCGGCCGATGCCTTGGCACGGGCGATGGCATCGTCGTCCATATAAATCGTCACTTGCGACATGGCAGCTCCTTGGCGGGTTGATCGGCAGTCGTTGGTGCTGTAATTGGCTGGAAATTATATTTTGCTTCACGCGCCGGCTGCCTCGGCCACCAGCGGCTGGCCCAGGCTGCGCAGCACGTCGCGCACCATCTGGGCGCGGGCGACTGGCTCGGGCAGCTCGCGCTCGATGCGCAGCTTCTCGTTGCCAGCCAGCTTGATGTGCCTGTTCTTCTGGATCAGGTGGATGATGGCCATCGGGTCCACCGGCGGCTGCGGCCTGAAGGTGATGGTGATGACGCCCGGCGCGGCGTCCACCTTGACCACGCCGTAGGGCGCCGACAGCACGCGCAGGCGGTGCACGTCGATCAGCGTTTGCGCCTGCGGCGGCAGCTTGCCGAAGCGGTCCACGATTTCTTCCAGCAGGCTGTCGATCTGGTCAGGCGTTTTGGCCGTGGCCAGCTTTTTGTAGAACGACAGGCGCAGGTGCACGTCGCCGCAGTAGTCGTCGGGCAGCAGGGCGGGGGCGTGCAGGTTGATGTCGGTGGTGGCTGACAGGGGCGCGAGCAGGTCGGGCTCCTTGCCGGCTTTCAGGCAGCGCACGGCTTCGGCCAGCATCTCGTTGTAGAGCTGAAAGCCGATCTCCATCATGTTGCCGCTCTGGCTCTCGCCCAGCACCTCGCCCGCGCCGCGGATCTCCAGGTCGTGCATGGCCAGGTAAAAGCCGCTGCCCAGCTCCTCCATCTGCTGAATCGCGTCCAGGCGCTGCTGCGCCTGCTTGGTCAGGCCCTCGATGTCGGGCACCATCAGGTAGGCATAGGCCTGGTGGTGGCTGCGGCCCACGCGCCCGCGCAGCTGGTGCAGCTGCGCCAGCCCGAACTTGTCGGCCCGGCTGATGATGATGGTGTTGGCCGTGGGCACGTCGATGCCGGTCTCGATGATGGTCGAGCACAGCAGGATGTTGTAGCGCTGGGCCACAAAGTCGCGCATCACGCGCTCCAGCTCGCGCTCGGGCATCTGGCCGTGGGCCACGGCGATGCGCGCCTCGGGCAATATTTCTTCAAGCTTCTGGCGCCGGTTTTCAATCGTCTCGACCTCGTTGTGCAAAAAGTAGCACTGCCCGCCGCGCTTCAATTCGCGCAGCACGGCCTCGCGGATCACGCCCGTGCCTTCGTTGCGCACAAAGGTCTTGATGGCCAGGCGCCGCTGCGGCGCGGTGGCAATCACGCTCAGGTCGCGCAGGCCCTCCAGCGCCATGCCCATGGTGCGCGGAATCGGCGTGGCGGTGAGGGTGAGCACGTCCACCTCGGCGCGGAACTTCTTCATCGCCTCCTTGTGGCGCACGCCAAAGCGGTGCTCTTCGTCAATGATGAGCAGGCCCAGGTTCTTGAACTGCGTGGATTCACTCAGCAGCTTGTGCGTGCCCACCACGATGTCCACCGTGCCATCGGCAATGCCCTTGACGGCGGCAGAAATCTCCTTGCCTGAGCGAAAGCGCGACACCTCGGCCACCTT
>NZ_JBFWLZ010000067.1:0-7617 GCF_050251835.1 Diaphorobacter sp.
CGCACGGCCCGGGCAGCGTGGGCCTGATCACGCTGGACACCTACCGCGTCGGCGCGCACGAGCAGCTGCGCTCGTACGGCCGCATGCTGGGCGTAGTGGCCCACCTGGCCCACGACCGCGCAGCGCTGCAAGACCTGCTGGGCCTGCTGTCGTCCAAAAAAATGGTGCTGATCGACACCACCGGCGTGGCCCCGCGCGACCCGCGCAGGCGCGAGCTGCTGGACGTGCTGGATCTGCCCGGCGTCAAGCGCCTGCTGGTGCTCAACGCCAGCAGCCACGGCGACACGCTGGACGATGTGCTCACCGGCTTCAAGACCACGGGCTCGCAGCAGGCCATCCTGTCGAAGGTGGACGAGGCCGTCAAGCTGGGCCCCGCCATCGACTCGCTGGTGCGCCACCAGATGGTGCTGCGCGGCGTGACCAACGGCCAGCGCGTGCCCGAAGACTGGGAAGCCGCCAGCGCCCACAAACTGGTCGGCGAGTCCATGCGCTCAAGCGTGAAGTCGGCCTTCGACCCCAAGGTGGCCGAGCTCAACTTCTTTTTCTCGCACTCCAGCGACAGCGCACAAGAACTGGAGGTGGCCGATGTTGCCTGACACCGCAATGCATCAGGCTGCCGGCCTGCACAGCTACACGCCCGCGCGGGCCCTGCGCCTGCTACCGGTGCTCAGCCCCGAAGAAGACGGCCCGTGGCTGGAGATGCTGTGGCAGCTGTGCTCCAGCCTGCAGCGCCTGGGCTACCCCGTGGCGGTGCTGGACGGCACCGCCCGCGAAAGCCGCCAGTCCCCCGGCCTCGATCAACTGCTGCGGCCCACTGCCTGGGCCCCCGCGCAGGCGCTGGACGCCGCCGCCGACCGCGCATCACTGGCCGTCTTACCCGCAGCCCAGGGCCTGGCCCGGCTGTCCAGCCTGGCGAGCGCCCCCGCCAGCCCCCGGGGCGACGCCGCCCTGCAACGCCTGGAGCCACTGTTTCGTGCCTACGCCGTGCTGGTGCTGTATGCACCCGCGCAATCGCTGGCCCCCCTGCTGCGCGGCAGCGCCTGCGTGCCGCTGGTCATGACCGGCCCCGGCGCGCAGGGCCTGGTGCGCAGCTACCTGCAGCTCAAACACCTGGCGCTGCATGCAGACGTACGCTGCTGCACGGTAGCCTCCATCACTGCGCCACGCACGCCGGCGCAGGCACGCCAAACCGCGGAGGCACTGGCCGCCCTGCAGCACAGCGCGCAGCAGCTCCTGGGCCAGCAGCTGCACACCACCGCGGTGGCACCGGCACGCGCGCAGGACATCCAGCGACTGGCGTTGCAGCTGCTTGAGAACGGGTGCACCATCGACCCCGAGATGCGCATGCTGCCCCTGCACTGCCCCGGCGCCACAGCCGAATACACGCAACGGAGCCACTGACCCGATGTACACCGCGAAAGGCCAGCTCGACCGCGAAGCGCTGTTTCACCAGCACATCCCGCTGGTGCGGCGCATCGCCCATCACATGATCGCCAAGCTGCCACCCAACGTGGAGCTCGACGACCTGATCCAGGTCGGCATGATCGGCCTGACCGACGCCCTGTCGCGCTACGAAGCCACGCAGGGCGTGCAGTTTGAGACTTTCGCCAGCCAGCGCATCCGCGGCGCCATGCTCGACGAGCTGCGCGAAGGCGACTGGATGAGCCGCGGTGCGCGCAAGAGCCAAAAAGACATCGAGCATGCCCTGCACCGCGTGGAGCAGCGCCTGGGCCGCAGCCCCATGGAATCAGAAATCGCCGCCGAGCTGGGCATGAGCCTGGAGGACTACCAGTCCCTGCTGGGCAAGGTGCGCGGCACCCAGCTGGTCTATCTGGAAGACTTTCACCGCGACGATGACGACGAGGGCTTTCTGGACCGCCATATGGCCGACGAGGGTGCCAACCCCATGTCGGTGCTGCGCGACCAGCGCCTGCGCGCCGCGCTGGTGCAGGCCATCAAGCAACTGCCCGAGCGCGAGCAGTACATCATGGGCATGTACTACGAGCACGACATGAACCTGAAAGAAATCGCCGCCGTACTGGGCGTGACCGAATCGCGCGTGTGCCAGCTGCACAGCCAGTCGATTGCACGGCTGCGCACCAAGATGCGAGGGCATTGATTTTTTGACGCCTCGGTTATTGGAGGTCAGACGACAGTCGCTGAACCGGGATTAATTGGAATCCGACCCCCAATAATCACCCCCAATAATCTGACCCCTGGTAACCCAAACAGCCGGCATCACCCCGGCGCCCGATAAATCCGCGCCCCGCGCGCGCCGGATGACGGGCCGTAGGTCACCCCCTCCACCGGGGGCAGCAAGGACGCCGCCTGCCGCTCGGTCAATGCCATCACCCGCGCCAGCTGATCGCGCACCCGCGTCAACTGCTGGCCAATGGCCTGCACGCGCCGGGCCGTGGCGGGCTCCAGCGTGGCAGCTGCCGACGGCGCCAGCGCCTGGGACAACGCCACTGCTGCGCCGCGCAACTGCACGGCCGCCTGCTCGAAAGTCTGGGGGTTGGATGCAAGAAGCGCAGCCTGCAAGTCCTGCAGCTGCGCTTCGATGGAGGTGAGGGTGGCGTCGAGTGACATGGGGCACAAGTCTAGAGCCTGTCACCCCGGGCTGACCAGGCCGCGCAAACCGGCTTGCCGGATACCCTGCGCAGCGCTAGTCCGGGAGATTTTTCAGCCGCGCGAGTGCGACAAGGTTTCGTAGGCATTGGCCAGCAGTTTGTCGGCCACGGCTTCTGCGTCCACGCTGAAGGTGCCCTGATCGATGGCGGTTTTGACAGCCTTGACCTTCTCGGCATTGAAGTCGGCCGTGCTGCGGCCGGTTTCTGCCGTGCGCGCCGACGCCGACAGCGTCACGGGCACACCTGTAGCGGCGCGTGATGCGCTCTGGGCCGCAATCTCTGCGGCAGGGGCGGGCGCGGCGGCCTTGGCCTGCTGCTTGTTGGCAGCGGCTTGTGCCAGCGCACTCGCGATATCCGGGTTGTGTCCAATCTTCATCACACTCTCCACCACCCCTGTGAGATGTGGGGCCAGTACCCATGCTTTCGGCTGGCAGGGAGCAGACTTTAGCGCTTTGTGGCAATTGGCGGCCTTTCATGGCCATTTGGCGTCTTTTTGCAACGGTGGACGGAGCGTCCGGGCGCCCGTCACATGGCAGCCGTTTGCGCAAGCGGCGTTTGATCACATGGACGCTTCGATGCTGCCGTCTTCCAGCACGGTGCCGCCAATGATGCGTCCATTGGACATGCGCACGCGCACATTCTGGCCCTGGGCGCCGGCGCTCATGGCCTGACCTGACGATGTGACGGCGTAGCCTGGCCCTTGCACCACCACGCGCACGGGTGCGCCGGCCTTGAACAGGTTGGGCGGGCGCACCATGTTCTGGCGCAGCGCCTGGCCCGCAGCCAGCGGGCGGCTGGCGGTCTGGCCCACCCAGTCCTTGGCGTTGGCCACGATGGCGGCGGGCTCGGCCGCCCAGTCCACTTCAGCCTCGATGGCATCCTGTTCGGTCAGTACGGTGCCGGTGCTTACGCTGCCGGCCAGCACCCAGGCGGGGCCGAAGGCTTTGACGGTGAGGGGCAGAAACACATTCCAGCGAGTGGCGCCATCCACGCAGCGCAGGCCCAGGCGGGTGCGCCCCCACAGGCGCGCGCCCGTGGGCAGGTAGGGCTCGACCCGCGCGCAGGGTGCCAGGCGCAGGCGCGAATCGAGCGCGCCCACGCTGACTTCCATGCGCAGCGGCATCCCGCCGGCCTGCACCTGGGCCAGCGCATCGTCGAGCCAGCGCTGTGTGACCGCTCCCAGGTCGGCGGTCTGATCGGCGGTCTGCGCAACTGACTGCTGGCCCTGTGCGGGCAGCGCCAGGGCGGCGCCCAGCAACAGCGCGGCGCACCACTGATGCAACCGGCGCAACGGGTTCAGTGACGGATGCAACGGTTGGTGTGCCGGCTGCTGCGGCGCGCATGCCGATGCAACGGGGGGAAATGAAAGGCGCAGGCAACGCGGCATGGCAAGACTCCTGTGGAAAGGGCGGCGGCCCAGCTGCAGCACCTGCATGTCGGCCCTAGCAGGCCGGGGCGCCTGTTCACACCTGCCACTGTAGGCCGCCGCGCTGCGCCGGATGCCTGAAACAGCGGGCCAATCCCCGCCTTCTTCGCGCTTTAGAAAAACGCGGCGGTTTTGATAATCGGTGCACGTCCCAAGCCCATCCGGCAAGGGCGCCAGCCCCACACCAGATAGCCGCCCGAGGCCGACATGCTCGACAAGATGACCAACCGCCTGGACTTTCACGGAAACGCGCTGCTACTGCGCTCCGAGCGCCAGCGCGCCATCGCGAGCAACATTGCCAACGCGGACACCCCCGGCTACGTGGCGCGCGACTTCAAGTTTGCCGACGCGATGCGCGCCGCCACCCAGGCGCAAGCCCCCGCGGGCCAACCCGCGGGCCAAAGCAGCCAGAGCGTGAGCGACCCGCGCCACATTCCGCTGCCGGCCGCCACTAGCGGCACATCGGGCAACACGCTGGGCTATGCCCTGCAAAGCCAGCCCAGCCTGGACAACAACACCGTGGACATGGACCGCGAGCGCGCCGCTTTCGTGGACAACGCCGTGCGCTACGAGGCCACGCTGCGCTTCATCAACGGCCAGTCCCGCACGATGCTCAGCGCCATCCAGGGCCAGTAATACCGAAAGAGAGCACCCGCCATGTCCATGTTCTCCATCTTCAACGTCTCGGCCAGCGCCATCAGCGCACAGTCGCAGCGCCTGAACGTCGTGGCCAGCAACCTGGCCAACGTGGACGCCGTGGCCGGCCCCGACGGCCAGGCCTACAAGGCGCGCCAGGTGGTGTTTCAGACCGCGCCGATGGGCCCCGAGAGCGCCGCCGGCGTGCGCGTGTCATCCATCCAGGAAAGCGATCAGCCAGGGCGCCGTGTGCTCGACCCGTCCAACCCCATGGCCGATGCAGAGGGCTATGTGACCCATTCCAACGTGAACGCGGTGGAGGAGATGGTCAACATGATCTCGGCCTCGCGCTCGTACCAGAACAACGTCGAGGTCATGAACACGGCCAAGACGCTGCTGCTCAAGACCCTGCAGATGGGTCAGTAAGAAAGACGAGGGCCCGCCATGATTCTCACCCCCATCGGCACCACCGCTGCGGCCAGCGCCGGCGCGCAGGCCAACGCCGCCAACGACCCCGCAGCCATGCAGGACCGCTTCCTCAAGCTGCTGGTCGCGCAGTTGAACAACCAGGATCCCATGAACCCCCTGGACAACGCGCAGATGACCTCGCAGATGGCGCAGATCAACACCGTGACCGGCCTGCAGACGCTGAACCTGTCCATGCAGACCATGGCCGAGCAGTTCGGCACCATGCAGCAATTGCAGGGCATCTCGATGATCGGCCGCTCGGTACTGGCCGAGGGCGACCGCATGAGCTTTGCCGACGACGGCAAGGGCACGGGCCGTTTTGACCTGGCAAGCGCCGCCACCGATGTGAAGGTGGAAATCGTCACCCCCGGCGGCGTGTTGGTGGACACTGTGGCGCTAGGCGCGCAGCAGGCCGGCCGCCGCACGTTCCAGTGGGACTCCAGCAAATACGACGGATCCGCCGGCGACCTGCGTTTCCGGGTGGTGGCCGTCACGGGCGATACCGCCGTCGCGGCCACGCCGCTGATGCAGCAACAGGTGATGGCCACGGGCTCCATGGCAGGTGCGCTGACGCTCACCCTGGAGGATGGCAGCACCGTCAACTACGCCAACGTCCGCGGCGTGCTGTAAGCGCCACGCCCTTCAAGAACGCACGCACTTTCGTCATCAGGAGCACATCATGAGTTTCCAGCAAGCCTTGTCGGGCCTCAATGCCTCGGCCAAGAACCTCGACGTGATCGGCCACAACATCGCCAACTCCAACACGACGGGCTTCAAGGCCTCGCGCACGGAATTCGCCGCCCTGGTGGCCTCGGCCCTCGGGGCGGCGGGGGGCATCAACTCCGGCATCGGCACCGAGGTATCCGCCGTCTCCCAGCAGTTCACCCAGGGCAACCTCACGGTGACGGGCAACAGCATGGACGTGGCGATCAACGGCAACGGCTTTTTCACGCTGCAGTTGCCCGACAACACGCGCGCCTACACCCGCGCCGGCAACTTCAAGCTGGACAATGCGGGCAACGTGGTGACCAATGACGGCGCCCGGGTCATGGGCTACCCCATCGACCCCATCACCGGCCTGCGCACCTCCAATACCGCACAGCCGCTCACCTTCCCCACCTCCGCGCCCATCCCGGCCAAGCAAACGACCAGCATCAACGCCGGCTTCAACCTGGATGCCCGCGTCACCGACGCCAAGGGCGACCCGAGCGCCACGCCGCCCGTGCCCGCCACGCCGCGCACCACCTATGGCACGTCGCTCAACGTCTATGACAGCCAGGGCGTGGCTACGCCGCTGAGCTTTTACTTTGAGAAGAACGGCGCCAACACCTGGGACATCTACAACCAGCTGAACGATCTGACCACGGCACCGCCCACCGTGCCAGCCGCTACGGGCCGCGTCATTTTTGACAACACCGGCGCCATTGCCGCATCGGTCGAACCGATGCCGCTGGCCACTCCTGGCGGTGCCGACCCCACACTGACGCAGGCAGACGACTTCCCCACCGAATTCACCTATCGCTTCTACGGCCCCGACGCCACCGGCGTGTATGCCATCCGCGAGACAACCCTGACATTCACCAACCCGGCCGAAGCCTGGGACTTCACTTTCGACGCCACCAATCCGACCCTGGTCACGTCCGCGCGCCTGAAGAGCGACCTGGTGAACTACGCCACGGGCACTCCCGCAGCAGGCGGCAGCTTCGGAGTGGGTACTGACCTGACCACTGCTCCCGAGGCCGCCAAGCAATCCTTCGAACTGGCGCTGAGCGTGAACCCCAGCCCCGCCAATCCGAACAGCCCCACCACCCCCCCCACGCCTGGTGGCAACCCCGCGCCGGGCGCCTTCGCGGTCACGCTGGATCTGAACAAGGTGACGCAGTTCGGCACCAAGTTCGCTGTGGCCGAGCTGCGGCAGGACGGCTACACATCGGGCGAGCTCACGGGCATCAATTTTGAGAACAACGGCATGATCACGACCCGCTACTCCAACGGCGTGACGCGGGCCGAAGGCCAGATCACCCTGGCGAGCTTTCGCAACACCCAGGGACTGATGGCGGCGGGAGGCAACAACTGGGTGGAGACCTTCGAGTCGGGCGAACCCATCATGGGAGCGCCCACGGACGGCAACTTCGGCGCGCTACGCGCTGGCGCCCTGGAAGACTCCAACGTGGACCTGACGGCCGAGCTGGTCAACATGATGACCGCCCAGCGCGCCTACCAGGCCAATGCCCAGACCATCAAGACGCAGGACCAGGTGATTTCCACCCTGGTGAACCTGCGCTGATCCTGAACACCCACGCTCCTGCCCCCTGAACCACCGAACCACTGAACCACTGAGGCCACACCATGGACCGCATCATCTACACCTCCATGACCGGCGCCAACGCTGCCGCGAACCGGCAGGCGGTGCTGGCCAACAACCTGGCCAACGCCTCCACCACCGGCTTTCGCGCC
>NZ_JBFWLZ010000068.1:0-7592 GCF_050251835.1 Diaphorobacter sp.
GGCCAAAAAAGACTCTCCAACAGTCTCACACCCTCTCAAAACCCGCACGTTTCCTGGCGTTGCGGGTTTTTTGCTGTCTCAGGCAGCTTCACTGCGCACCATGACACACCAACAAAGCAGATACCAGCAACAGGGGCACACATGGCACTCACGGACACCGGTTCCAGGCAATGGCGCGCACGCTGATGATCGAGCGCCACCACGGCATATCCGGCCCGCCAGGGGCTACATATGACCGCACCGAATTCATGGAGCAACGGCGCCGGATGATGACGATCTGGCTTGCGGTTGGATCGGACGCACTGAAGCGTCGTCGGACATCCCGGCGTGGAAGGTGGCAGCTGCACCGCCGCAGCCGCTACCGCTGGACATGCGTCGATGCCGATATGCAACGCTGCGCTCTCAACGCACCGGCCGGCTAACCGCCTCCTGCACCGCAGGCAGGACATCTTCGTAGTTGAACCCGTTCTGCGTCTTTTGCACTGGGGTGCTCACCCTCTTGTCAAGCCATTCACGCAAGCTCTGCCCTTCGCCCTGGCGCACCAGTGGGTCATGGCTGTTGCCGGGATAGCGGAACTCGGTGAGGTTCTCGGGGTGGTCCTTGAATTTTTCGTGGAACCCCACGGCAGGCCGCTGCTTGCTGCCGCCGGCCCAGGGGTCTTCGTCTTCGATGGACGACCACATGGGTAGCCGCGTGTCCCACTTCCACAGGTGCTCGTACTGCTTATTCACGCTCTGCTTGTGGCAGATGCCGCCAGCAACCTGGGGGTCGGCGCGATCCCAGTGGTAGGTGGTGCGGCAGCCCTCGCTATGGCCGCTCAGGAAAATGGGCAAGTTGGAGTAGGCCTTGAACCAGCGGATGATTTCCGCAATGTCATCGCCCCGCGCGTCGAGCCGTGCCGGATTCACGGCGGTAAAGACCCCTTCGCGCGCGCGATCCCCCGCGTTTTTGAGCATCTCCTGCGACGTGCCGCCTGGGCAGCCGAGCTTATTACCCTCGCGGGTCACAAACTCGGGCGTGATGACCGCGAAGCCCTCGCGGTAGTAAAACTGCGCCACCGTGGTTTCCCAGCCCCACATTCCGCCACAGCCGTGGTTGTGGATGACGAGCCCGCGCAAGCTGGGGTGGCGCGGCAGCAGCGCGGTGAACTTGTCGCGGTACACGGCACCGAACAGCGGAAGATAAAAGACGCTGCGATCAAGGACTGTCCTGGTCTGCGCTTTGTCATACGCCGGCACTTGGCGACTTTGCTGGGCAAGCGCTCCGTGCATGAGAAATGGTTGCGCAACCAAAAAGCCGATGGTTCCCCAAAAGGCGTATTTGTGAGTGGGCATCACTGGATTTCTTTCTGTGGCGCGCGATTGTCAGTTGGCTGCGAGCCTCACTGAGCCGTCCGACATTGGCGATCAAGGCACTTGAAACCTTCTTGCATCTTGCGCGATCGCCATGTGCCGCCAGGTAGCTGGGTTACTTGAGCTGCACCGAACCCGAGACAGTCACCACCACCTGCGCCTTGCCCGCCTCCACGGGCACGGGCGAATCGGCTGCCAGCGCCGCCGATTTGGCCTCCATGGCCATCATGCGCGGGCGCGGGCCGGGCCACATCTCGTTGCTGTTGACGGCCACCTCGCGCAGCGTGTAGCCGGCAAAGCCGAAGCCGCGCGCCAGGTCGTGCGCGCGTGCCTTGAAGGCCTCGATGGCCTGGGCCTGCGCCGCGCCTTCGGCCTGGGTGCGCGCCTCGCGCGACAGGTCGAACGCAATCTGGCTGACCGACAGGCTTGCAATCTTGCCCGCCGTGGCGGTGATGCGGGCAAAGTCGCGCCCCTCCAGCACCAGCTCGGCACGGCCCTGCCAGCCGTTGATCTGGCCGTCCTTGCCGTAGCGCGGGTACATGCCGAAGGCGCCCGTGCGCACCTCCATCTGTTGCGGCTGGGCAGAGCGACGCGCCTCGGTCAGCGCGGCATCAAGCGCCTGTTTGAGCTGGGCCTGCACCGCGGCCGCATCGGGCGCCTCGCGGGTGGTACCCAGCGTCAGCACCAGCAGGTCCTGCTGCACTTGCTGCATGCCCGATGCGGACAGCTGCAGCACGTTGTGCGGCGCCGCAAGCATTCCATTTTGAGAAAAAACCGCAGAAGCGCTCGTCAATAAAGCGCAAGCAGCTATTATTTTTGAAGCATTTTTCATGAGAACCCTCTTTTATCGGCGCGGCATGACCATGAGATGCGGCCACCACTGACAGACGCCGTGACCGCGTTATGCCAGCCCTTTGGTGAACGCCCGGTAATGTCGCCGCGATACGGGGCAAAACCTGTAACAGTTGGTCAGACTCGCGTGGCAAAAGCCGATTTGGGATCACAAGCTGGTCAAAATCAGTGCTGTTACAAATTGGACAGCGAAAGAACAGCATGGCCACAACTACCAACCGTATCAACAAAGTTCTCGTGGTGGATGACGATGCGCGCATCCGCGACCTGCTGCGCCGCTACCTCACGCAGGAAGGCTTCGAGGTGATGGTTGCCGAGGACGGCAAGGCGCTCAACCGCATCTTGCTGCGCGAAACCGTCGATCTGATCGTGCTTGACCTGATGATGCCCGGCGAAGACGGTCTGTCGATCTGCCGGCGCCTGCGCGCGGCCAACGACCGCACGCCCATCATCATGCTGACCGCCAAGGGCGAGGATGTGGACCGCATCGTGGGTCTGGAGGTGGGTGCCGACGACTACCTGGGCAAGCCCTTCAATCCGCGCGAGCTGCTGGCGCGCATCCACGCCGTGCTGCGCCGCCGCCCGCCGCCGGAAGCCCCGGGCGCGCCCTCGGGCGACAACGAAGTGGTGACCTTTGGCCCCTTCACCTTCGACATGGGCACGCGCGCGCTGCAAAAGAACGGCGAAGAGCTTCCCCTGACCACCGGTGAGTTCGCCATGCTCAAGGCCCTGGTGCGCCACCCGCGCCAGCCGCTGTCGCGTGAAAAACTGGCGCTGCTGGCACGCGGGCGCGAGTTCGAGCCCTTTGACCGCAGTCTGGACGTGCAAATCTCGCGCCTGCGCAAGCTGGTCGAGGTGGACGCCGCGCAGCCGCGCTACATCCAGACCGTCTGGGGCGTGGGCTATGTGTTCGTGCCGGACGGCACCAACTGACGCGCCCGCGACTAGAGCACTGCCCCAGTCAACCATGAGCACGGCAGCCGCGCCACCGGCGTGCGCTGCCCGTCCACACCACCAGCCCGCCACGCCATGAGCGCCCACGACGCGCATTCCGACGTTACCAGCCCAGCCCCGCTGGAGACGACCAGCAGCCGCGCGCCGCAGCGCGCGCGCGTGGGCCTGAACCTGTTTTGGCGCACCTTCTTTCTGCTGGCCATCTTGCTGGTGGGCAGCATCCTGGCCTGGCTGCAGACGCTGCGCGCGCTGGAGTTCGAGCCCCGCGCACTGCAGACCGCGCAGCAGATCGCGTCGCTGGTCAACCTGAGCCGCGCGGCGCTGGTGCATTCGGACGCCATCGCCCGGGTGTCGCTGCTCAAGACCATGGCCGAGCAAGAGGGCGTGCGCATCCTGCCGCGCGAGCCCGGCGACAAATTCGAGCCGCTCACATCCACGCCCCTGGGCTCACGCCTGACACAGGAGCTGACACAGCGCCTGGGGCCCGGCACCATCGTTGCAGGCAGCGTCAACGGCGAAAGCGGCCTGTGGGTGGGCTTCACCATCAACGACGACCCCAACTGGCTGCTGATGGACCGCTCGCGCCTGAGCACCGCCGGCGGCAAGACCTGGCTGATCTGGCTGATCACCGTGGGCGCGCTTTCACTGGCGGGCGCGGCCATGATCGCCCGGCTGATCAACCGCCCGCTCAAGCAACTGAGCGACGCCGCCAACCGCGTGCGCGATGGCGACTTTGCCAACAGCCGCCTGGACGAAGAGGCCGTGACCAGCGAGATCCGCGAGGTCAACATCGGCTTCAACCGCATGGCGCAAAAGCTCGCCAAACTGGAGCAAGACCGCGCCGTGATGCTGGCCGGCATATCGCACGACCTGCGCACGCCCCTGGCGCGGCTGCGCCTGGAAACCGAGATGAGCGTGGGCGATGACGTGGCACGCCAGCACATGGTGGCCGACATCGTGCAGCTGGATGCCACCATCGACAAGTTTCTGGACTACGCCCGCCCCGACAACGCCGTGGCACTGAGCCCCGTCAACCTGCATGGCGTGGTGTCGTCGTGCGTGTACGCGGTGCAAGACCACCGCGAGCTGCAAATCACCATGAACGTGCCCGAAGACCTGATCGTGATGGCCGACGAGGTAGAACTGGCGCGCGTGATCTCGAACCTGCTGGAAAACGCCCGCCGCTACGGCAAGAACCGCGACACCGGCGTGACCACTGTGGACATTGCTGCCAAGGCGCGCGAGAAATGGGTGCTCATCAAGCTGCGCGACCACGGCCCCGGAGCGCCGCCGGAGCAATTGACCAACCTGACCAAACCGTTTTTTCGCGGCGACTCGGCGCGCACGGCCGCCGCAGGCGCGGGGCTGGGTCTGTCCATCGTGGACAAGACCGTGCAGCGCATGGGCGGCATTTTTGCCCTGGCCAACTCGGCATCGGGCGGACTGGTGGCCCACATTCAGCTGCAGCGCGCCATCAACCTGCCTGACGGCCAGGGCCCCGAGCAGCGGCTGCAGCGCCCGCAGATCAAGCGCCACCTGCCCCCGCGCAGCAGCGCACCGGCAGCGCAGCAAAAGCCGCCCCATCAAAAACAATAGCTGTCAGCGCTTGCTTTACCTGGCGTTAAGGCGGTTTTGACCTGATAAGTGAAAACCCCAGACCAGGCTACACCATCCTGCCCGCCCTCCAGCCCCGTCAGTGCCGCAGGCGGCAATCCAGTGCCCATCGCGCAGGCTTTGTGACTGCGCGCGCGGGCAAGACGGTGGATGCAGGCGCGCGGTTGCCGCCTTATTGCCTGAACAACAAGACAGCGGCGCGCGCCTCGATCGCCAGGCCCTGGCCCACGGGCCCCAGGCGCTCGGCGGTTTTGGCCTTCACGTTCACCTGCTCCAGGCCCAGGCCCAAAGCGTCGGCGATGCGCGCGCGCATGGCCGGGATGTGCGCCGCCAGGCGCGGCGCCTGGGCCACCACGGTGCTATCGATGTTGCCGATGGCGTAGCCCTTGGCTTGCACGCGGCGCGCGGCCTCGGTCAGCAACACGACCGAATCGGCGCCCTTGAAGCGCGCATCGGTATCGGGGAAGTGGCTGCCGATGTCACCCAGCGCCGCCGCGCCCAGCAGCGCGTCGGTGATGGCGTGCAGCAGTACGTCAGCATCCGAATGCCCCAGCAGCCCCATGGTGTGGGGAATGTCCACCCCGCCGATGACCAGGCGCCGCCCGGGCACCAGCGCATGCACGTCCCACCCTTCGCCGATTCTGAAATTCATGCCCATTGTGTTTGCCGTCAGGATGTGACGCCGTCAGGTTCTGGAAGAAAAGAAAGTCTTGACCGGGTCGCTGGCCGCCGCGCCGCGCTCGCCGCCAAAGCGGGCCAGGGTGGCGGCATGCATGCGCTGGGCCAGCACGGCCTCGGCCAGGGAAAAGTCCTCAGGGTAGGTCACCTTGAAGTTCTGCGCGCCGCCGGGCACCAGCCGCGGATGCAGGCCCATGGCCTCCATGGCGCTGGCCTCGTCGGTGGCGGTGGCGCCCACCTGCTCCAGCGCGTGGCGCAGCGCGCCGATGCGAAACATCTGCGGTGTTTGCGCCAGCCATTTGTCGCTGCGGTCCACGGTGGAGGCCACGCGCACGCCGCCAGGGCCGTCGATGGCGGTCTTGAGCGTGTCGGCCAGCTTGTGCGCCAGCAGGCCGCCCACGCTGTCGTGCTGGCAGGCGTCGATCAGCGCGTCGATCTGCGCCGTGGTCACCAGGCAGCGCGCGGCGTCGTGCACCAGCGCCCAGTCGCCGTCCAGCGCGCCGCGCTCTTGCAGCGCCCTCAGGCCGCCCAGCACCGATTCGGCCCGCGTGGCACCGCCGCAGGGCACGGCAAAGTAGGCGGGGTGGGCATGGCTGTCAAAAAAACGGTCGCCCGGCGCCACCACCACCAGCGTGCCCGCCAGACGCGCCACGCCGGCAAAGGCCGTCAGCGTATGCAGCACCAGAGGCAGCCCCGCCACCGGCTGATACTGCTTGGGCAGCACGGCGCCGCTGCCTTGCGCGCCCGGCACGCTGGCGCGCAAGGCACGCGTGCCCGTTCCGGCGCAGGGCACCAGCGCCCACAGCCGCGCGGGCGCCAGGGCGGGCCGGGCGGGTTCCGGGGCGGGGATGGGCGGCAGATCGGTCATGGGCGGGCATTCTAGAATCCCGGCTCGTCGTCTTGAGCCTTGCGGCGCGCGCCGCGCCTTCTTGTTCAGCGTCACCGGACGACGCCATCTGCATGCAGCTGCCCAAACTATCCCCCGGAAAACGATTCACCCTGCCCCGCCCCCTGGGCAGCGCCGACGCCCTGCTGCTGGCCCGCCTGGGGCAGCAGCAAAAAGCCGCCGGCCGCACCACCGCCATCGTCACCGCCGATGCGACCGACGCCCAGCGGCTGATCGACGAGATGGCTTTCTTCGCGCCCGATCTGCGCTGCGCGCTGTTCCCGGACTGGGAGACGCTGCCCTACGACGCCTTCAGCCCGCACCAGGACTTGATCAGCGAGCGCCTGGCCACGCTGTGGCGCATCCAGCAACGCGACAAGGACACCGGCGCCGACGTGGTGCTGGTGCCGGCCACCACGGCGCTGTACCGGCTGGCGCCGCCGTCGTTTCTGGCGGGCTACACCTTTCACTTCAAGGTCAGGCAAAAGCTGGACGAGGCCAAGCTGCGCGCCCAGCTCACGCTGGCGGGCTACCAGCATGTGTCGCAGGTGGTCAGCCACGGCGAATACGCGGTGCGCGGCGGGCTGATCGACCTGTTTCCGATGGGCTCGCTGCAGCCGTTCCGGGTGGACCTGTTTGACGACGAGATCGACTCCATCCGCACCTTCGACCCCGACAGCCAGCGCAGCCTGTACCCCGTGCCCGAGGTGCGCCTGCTGCCGGGACGCGAATTTCCCATGGACGACGAGGCGCGCGCCAAATTCCGCAGCCGCTGGCGCGAAATGCTGGAGGGCGACCCGACCAAGAGCCGCATCTACAAGGACATGGGCAACGGCGTGGCCACTGCGGGCATCGAGTATTACCTGCCGCTGTTTTTTGACGAGACCGCCACCGTGTTCGACTACCTGGGCGACCAAGCCACAGTGGTGCTGCACGGCGACCTGGAAACCGCCTTCCAGCGCTTTTGGCAGGACACGCGCGATCGCTACCGGCTGATCCAGGGCGACCCGGACCACCCCACCCTGCCGCCCGAGGCGCTGTTTCTGTCCGCCGAGCAGTTCTACGGCCAGGCCAAGCCGCACGCCCAGCTGTCGCTGCGCCCGGGCGTGGAAGACGTGGCCGACAACGCCCAGTTTCAGAAGCTGCCCGACCTGTCCGTGGTGCGCGGCGCCGACGATCCGCTGGCGCGGCTGCAGGCGCACATCCGCGCTACGCAGACCACGGGCCAGCGCGTGCTGCTGCTGGCCGAGAGCGA
>NZ_JBFWLZ010000069.1:0-4703 GCF_050251835.1 Diaphorobacter sp.
GCGGCCATTTCACCTGAATGCAGCAGGCAACTGCGGTTGCGGCCCTGCTGCTTGGCGGTGTAGAGCGCGCGGTCGGCGCGCGAGTAAACGGCGCCGAAGTGCGCATCGGCCGGGCCCAGGCTGGTCACGCCAAAGCTGGCTGTGGCCCGCAGCGCCGGGTGATCCTGGGTCAGGCGGGCGTCGGCGACTGCCGCGCGGATGCGTTCGGCAATGGCCTGCGCGGCATCGGCAGGCACGCCGGGCAGCAGAATGCAAAACTCCTCGCCGCCGGTGCGGGCGCACAGTGCCGGCGCGCGCAGATGACCCAGGCAGCATTTCACAAAACCCTGCAGCACCAGGTCGCCCACCGGGTGGCCGTGTTCGTCGTTGATCTGCTTGAAGTGGTCGATGTCCACGGCAATCAGGCTCAGCGGCTCGCCGTGCAGGCGGCTGTGCGCAAATTCGCGCTCGGCGCGCTCAAAAAAGCTGCGCCGGTTGGCCACGCCGGTCAGGCTGTCGGTATGGGCCTGGCGCTGCATTTCGTCCTTCAGCGCCTGCAGCTCGGTGATGTCGGTGATCAGGCCGATCAGCACCGGCATGCCGTCAAAGCCCGACCAGGGCACCACCACGCTCCAGAACTGGCGTAGCTGGCCCGCGGCGTCGAACATCGATTCACGGCCGGCGTAGTGCTCGCCGGTAGCCAGCATGTGCAGGTCTTTCTCCCAGAAGGCATCGGCCACTTCGCGCGGCATCAGCTCGCTGTCGAGGCGGCCGACGATCTGGTCCACCGGCAGCCCGAACATTTTGGCCAGGTGCTGGTTGGCGTACAGAAAGCGGCGGTTGGCGCCCTTCATGTAAACCAGCGCAGGTATGTTGTCGAGCACGGAGTCCAGCAGCTCTTTTTGCTGGCGCACCTTGTCTTCCAGGCGTTTTTTGGCGGTGATGTCGTGCGAGATGCCCAGCATGCCGACGATGGCGCCGCCGGAGTCGCGCAGCGGCTTCTTGATGGACCAGTAGGTGAGCGATTCGCCGGTGGCGTGGATGTAGTTGGTTTCTTCACGGGCGATGGTTTCGCCATCGCGCAGCACGCGCAGGTCGGTGTCGCGCAGCGTGGCGCCAGCTTCGCCGATATCGACAAAATCGGTGAACGACTTGCCGATGATGGCGTGCAGCGGCGGATTGCCCAGCAGCTCCAGCACCAGCTGGTTGGCATAGGTGTAGTGGCCGTGCACATCGGTGGTATAGACGAAGGCACCCACCTCATCCAGCAGCTGGCGGTAGTCGATTGCCGGCACTTGCGGCGATTCGTCGAGCATGGGGCTTTCCTGTGCGGCGGTTGCGCTGGGGCGACTGGTGCGATGGGGGCACCCGTTGCGTTCACCAATGGTGAACGGTGCATTTTTACCCGCTGGCGCCGCGCTGCATAGACGCCGAAAACCTCAGGCCGGCGTGAGTGCGAGGGCCTGGACGTCCACGCATACTCCTTTTTTAATAGCTTTCAGCACACGTTTCAAAGGGGCTAGGCGCCGTTTTGACCATCACTTTGCTGCAGTGCCCACATACGCGCATAGCGCCCGCCGGCCGCGAGCAATGCGGCGTGGGTGCCACGCTCGACGATGCGGCCCGCATCCATGACCAGAATCTCGTGCGCGTCAACCACGGTGGACAGGCGGTGCGCGATCACCAGCGTGGTCTTGCCCTGCGCCACCTGGCGCAGCTCGGCCTGGATGGCGCGCTCGTTGGCCGAGTCCAGCGCGCTGGTGGCCTCGTCAAAAATCAGAATCGGCGGGTTCTTGAGCAGGGTGCGCGCAATGGCCACGCGCTGCTTCTCGCCTCCTGACAGTTTCAGGCCGCGCTCGCCCACCATCGTGGCGTAGCCCTTGGGCGTGGCGGCAATGAAGTCGTGGATGCGCGCGGCGCGCGCGGCCTGCTCCACCTCGTCCTGCGTGGCGCCGGGGCGGCCGTAGGCGATGTTGTAGGCCACGGTGTCGTTGAACAGCACGGTGTCCTGCGGCACGATGCCAATCGCCCGGCGCACGCTGGCCTGCGTCACGCTGCGGATGTCCTGCCCGGCCAGGGTGATGCGGCCCTGCTGGATGTCGTAGAAGCGAAACAGCAGCCGCGCCAGCGTGGACTTGCCTGCGCCCGACGGGCCGACCACGGCCACCGTGCGGCCCGCCGGGATCTCGAAGCTCACGCCCTGCAGAATGGGGCGCGCCGGGTCGTAGGCAAAGTGCACGTCTTCAAAGCGCACCGTGGGCTGATGCAGCCCCGCCAGCGGCGGCGCGCCGGGCGCGTCGGCCACTTCGCGCTCTTTGTCCATCAGCGTGAACATCTTGTCCAGGTCGGTCAGGCTCTGCTTGATTTCGCGGTAGATCACGCCCAGGAAGTTGAGCGGGATGTACAGCTGGATCATGAAGGCGTTGACCATGACCAGGTCGCCCAGCGTCATGCGGCCATCGACCACGCCCTGCGTGGCGCGCCAGAGCATTGCCACCAGCCCGGTGGCAATGATGAGCTGCTGACCGGTGTTGAGCATCGACAGCGTGGTCTGGCTCTTGAGGCGCGCGCGGCGCAGGCGCTCCAGGCTTTCGTCGTAGCGCTGCGCCTCAAACTGCTCGTTGTTGAAGTACTTGACGGTCTCGTAGTTGAGCAGCGAATCCACCGCCTTGGTGTGCGCGGCCGAGTCGAACTCGTTGGCCTCGCGGCGGAACTTGGTGCGCCACTCGGTCACCAGCACGGTGTAGGTGATGTAGAGCACCAGCGCAGCGAGCGTGATCCAGGCGAACCAGGCGTCGAACTTCACGGCCAGCACGCTGAGCACCAGCACCACCTCGATCAGCGTGGCAAACACGTTGAACAGCGAAAACGAGATCAGCGACTCGATGCCGCGCACGCCGCGCTCGATGTCGCGCGTCATGCCGCCGGTCTGGCGCTCCAGGTGAAAGCGCAGGCTCAAGTTGTGCAGGTGCTGAAACGTCTGCAGCGCAATGCTGCGCGCCGCGCCCTGCGTGGCCTTGGCAAACACCAGCTCGCGCAGCTCGGTGAACAGCGAGGTGGACAGGCGAAGCGCCCCGTAGGCCAGCAGCAGGCCCACGGGCACCACCAGCAGCGCGGTGGCGTCGCCGGGCGGCAGGTTCATGGCGTCCACCAGCTGCTTGAGCAACAGGGGCACGCCTACGTTGGCCAGTTTTGCGCCCATCATGAAGGCAATGGCGGCCATCACGCGCCATTTGTATTGCCACAGGTAGGGCAGCAGGCGGCCGATGGTGGCCCAGTCGGAGTGGACGCGCGCACTGGCGCCGGGGGCTTGAGGGGGGGCAGATTCGCCGTGGCGGCGCATGGAAGAAAATGCGGGAAGTGACAAAGACAAAGATTGTGCCCATGTCCCCAGATTCCAGCCGCCCCAACGTCCCCTTACCCACCGACAAAGAGCTGGTGCTCAAGGTCATCCCCATGCCGGCGGACACCAACGCCAACGGCGACATCTTTGGCGGCTGGGTCATGGCCCAGGTGGATCTGGCCGCCTCCGTGCTGCCTGCACGCCATGTGCGGGGCCGCATGGCCACGGTGGCGGTCAACGAGTTCGTCTTCAAGCACCCGGTGCGCGTGGGCGACATCCTGTCGTTTTATTCCAGCATCAAGCGCATCGGCCGCACCTCGGTCACCGTGGACGTGGAGGTGTTTGCCGAGCGCTTTTGCGAGCAGGGCCGCTACGTGAAGGTGACTGAAGCGCTGGTGACCTACGTGGCCATCGATGCCGAGGGGCGCCCGCGGCCCGTGCCCCAGACAGCCACGCCCTGACACCCGGCGCAGGGCAGGCGCCGCGCGGCCCTGCCGGCACCCGGGTGGTCAGCCTGCCACTGCAGCCGCCGGCTGGGCGGGGGACGCACTGCTGCTCGCCTGCGCGGCCGCGCCCACGCCCACTTCGCCCGTGAGCTGGCCACCCTCTTCGATGACCAGCTTGCCGTAGCGGATCTTGCCGCTGACCTTGCCGGTACCGAAGATCACCAGCTTCTGGCGCACGGTGAGCGTGCCGTCGAAGGCGCCGCGGATTTCGGCAATGTCGATCTCGGCACTGCCGCGAAATGCGCCCTGCTCGGCAATCTGGATCACGCGCGAATCCATCGTGGCCTCCACCGTCCCCTCGACCACCAGGGTGTCGCAGTCGGTGATTTCCACGCCTTTGAGCTTGATGTTGGGCCCCACGGTGAGTTTGCTGCCGCTGGCCTCGGCCGGGCTGGCTGCGGCGGCTTTGCCAATGCCGGGGCTGAGGGGCGTCGCGCCGCCAACGCTGACGGCACTGGCGACGCTGACGCCAGACACCGACGGAGACGGGCGAGACTGAAGCGTGTCGTTGTCGCGTTTGCCAAAGAAGGGGGTTTGCACTGCCATCGGGTCGGTTCTCCTGGTTAAGACCGGCCGATGCTAGGTGCTGCAGCGAAGCACAACCGCCCCAGCGACGCAAGAACGGTAACCAAACCGCTCGCAGGTAGCACGCACTTGCAGGGCTTGCAACAACATACAGCGCACGCCCATGCCACGCCGGACTTCAGCAGTCGCTGAAATCGGGCTTCCTCTTTTAACGAAAGCGGCCGCGCCCCGGCTGCGCCGGTGCGGCTCCTGCGGAGCAGCGCGCTTTCAGCAGTCGCTGAAATCGGGCTTCCTCTTTTGACGAAAGCGGCCGCGCCCCGGCTGCGCCGGTGCGGCTCCTGCGGAGCAGC
>NZ_JBFWLZ010000069.1:4803-7587 GCF_050251835.1 Diaphorobacter sp.
CGCTTTCAGCAGTCGCTGAAATCGGGCTTCCTCTTTTCCATGAACGCGGTGAAGGCTTCGCGGGCGGCGGGTTCGGCCAGCATGCGGCCAAAAGTTTCGCCCTCTTCGGCGATGCGTTGCAGCACGGGGGCGGTCTGGCCCAGCTTCAGCAGGCGCTTGGTCTCGATCAGCGCCGACAGCGGCTTGGCCGCAAGCTTGCGCGCCTGGGCCTGGGTGATGGCGTTGCATTCGGTGGGCGGCACCACGCGGTTGACAAAACCCACCTCCAGGGCCGCCTCGGCCATGAAGGGTTCGCCCAGCAAGAGCGCCTCGGCGGCGCGGTGGTAACCCAGCATCTGCGGCGCGATCAGGCTGGAGGCTGCCTCGGGGCACAGGCCCAGGTTGACGAAGGGCATGGCAAATGCGGCGTTGTCTCCTGCATAGACCAGATCGCAGTGGAACAGCATGGTGGTGCCAATGCCCACGGCCGGGCCGCACACCGCGGCCAGTAGCGGCTTGGGGAAGGTGGCAATGGCGCGCAGGAACCTGAACACCGGCGCGTCTTGCGTGCTGGGCGGCTGCTGCAGAAAGTCGCCAATGTCGTTGCCCGCGCTGAAGATGGTGGCGTCGCCTTGCAGCACCACCACGCGCACCGACGCGTCCTGCGCCGCGGCCTCGAAGGCGTCGGCCAGTTGCGCGTACATGGCGGTGGTGATGGAGTTTTTCTTCTCCACCCGGTTGAAGGTAATGGTGGTCACGCCTGCTTCGGCGTGGATCAGGATGTCTGCGTTGGTTGTGCTCATGGCTGCGGCTCCGGGGGTCATTCTTTGTAATAGACGATCTGGTGGCTGGTGGCCAGCATGGCGCCAGCCTCGTTCCACAGCTGCACGGTCTGGTCAAAAAAGCCGTTGCGAAACTCCTGCGCCCGCGCCTGGCCCAGCAGGTAGCCCGTGCCGGTCTGTGCCAGCAGGTCGGCACCTGCATGAAAGTACACCGTGATGGACACCGTGCCCGCCGGCACCTGGCGCGCACGGCGCAGCCACACGCGGGGGAAGAACAAGTCCGCCAGCGCGGCCAGCGCGCAAAAGTCCAGCGCCCGCGCGGGTGCGTCGCGCATCCACAGCTGCGACAGGCTGGTGTCGCCGCTGTCGTCCCACTGCTCGGGCAGCGTGCCGGTCACGGGCCGCATCTCGTAGCTCTTGAGCCACTCGGAGCGAAACGCCGGCTCGGCCTGCTTGCACTGGGCGGGCGCGGGCACATGCGGCATGGGCGTGTCGGCCGCGCCCCAGGTCTCGCGCCGCGCGGCCGTGACCACGGTGGCCGTGGTGGTGACCACCGGCGCGCCATCGGCACCCGGCTGCAGGATGGACAGCGTCCAGTGCTGGGTGGACCGGTTGGTGCGCACCGGCGTGGCCTGCACCGTGAACGGCCCCCGGGCCAGCGCGCCTGCGTAGTTGACGGTGAGCGACAGGGGCTCGCCCAGCCGGTCAGGGTGCTGCATGACGGCATGCAGCAGCGTGGCCGCGGTGATGCCGCCAAACGGCCCCACCATGTTCCAGTAGGCGGGCGTGGTGCGGCCGGTGTATTGCCCGGCCACTTCGGGGTTGACGGGCGAGAGCGTCAGCGCCTCGTCCAGGGGGTGAATGCGTTGGTGCGAAGTCATGGCGCGAGTGTGCCGCTATTTTTTTTGAATCAGGAAACGGCGCGCTACACGCGCTCGAAAATGCCAGCCGCGCCCTGCCCCGTGCCCACGCACATCGTCACCATGCCGTACTTCAGTTGGTGGCGGCGCAGCGCGTGCACCACCGTGGCCGCGCGAATGGCGCCCGTGGCGCCCAGCGGGTGGCCCAGGGCGATGGCACCACCCATGGGGTTGACCTTGGCTGCATCCAGCCCCAGCGTGTTGATGACGGCCAGCGACTGGGCGGCAAAGGCCTCGTTCAGCTCGTACCAGCCGATGTCGTCGTGCTTCAGTCCGGCGTAGCGCAGCGCGGCGGGTATCGCCTCGATCGGGCCGATGCCCATGATCTCGGGCGGCACGCCGCGCGCAGCGTAGCTGACGAAGCGCGCCAGCGGCGTCAAGCCAAACTGCCTGACGGCCTTCTCGCTGGCCAGGATCAGCGCGCCCGCGCCGTCACTGGTCTGGCTGCTGTTGCCCGCCGTGACGCTGCCGCGCGCGGCGAAGACGGGCTTGAGCCTGGCCAGGCCTTCGAGAGAGGTGTCGGGGCGCGGGCCTTCGTCCAGGCTGACCGTGCGCGTCTTGGTGTTGACCTCGCCAGTCGCCAGGTCGGGGCTGCGCTCCACCACGTCAAAGGGCGTGATCTCGTCGGCAAACTCGCCTGCCTGCTGCGCCTTGATGGCGCGCAGGTGCGATTCGAGCGCAAAGGCGTCCTGCGCCTCGCGTGAAACCTTCCATTGCTGCGCCACCTTCTCGGCCGTCAGGCCCATGCCGTAGGCGATGCCCACGTTTTCGTCGCGCGCAAATACCTCGGGGTTGAAGGACGGCTTGTTGCCACCCATCGGCACCATGCTCATGGATTCGGCGCCGCCGGCGATCAGCACGTCGGCCTCGCCCACGCGGATGCGGTCGGCAGCCATCTGGATGGCCGTGATGCCCGAGGCGCAGAAGCGGTTGACGGTGACGCCGCCCACCGGGTGGTTGAACACCAGCCCCATGGCGATGCGCGCCATGTTCATGCCCTGCTCGCCCTCGGGGAAGGAGCAGCCGATGACAGCATCTTCAATCGCTTTGGGGTCCAGCGTGGGCACCTGGGCCAGGGCACCGCGAATGGCGGCGACCAGCAG
>NZ_JBFWLZ010000070.1:0-7536 GCF_050251835.1 Diaphorobacter sp.
CGGCTTCTTCGACGGCGATTTCGTCAAAGGGGTTCATGCTCATCTTGACGTTGGCAATGTCCACTCCGCTGCCGTCCGACTTCACGCGGACTTTGACGTTGTAGTCCACCACGCGTTTGACGGGGACGAGAATTTTCATGGGTAGTCTCTTTCTGTGGGGGGTTATCGAAGCATCCCGGCCAGCCGCTGGGTGATCAGCGCCTCGGCCTGGGACATGATGGAATCGATGAGCTGCTGCACGCTGGGCACGTCGTGGATCAGCCCGGCCACCATGCCGCAGGACCACACGCCGGCCTGCATCTCACCCTGCTGCATGATGCGCGGATACACACCGGCCACCTCGGGCGCAATGTCCGCGAAGGTAATGGCGGCGCCCAGAGCGCGCTCCTTGTCCAGCACCCGCTCTGTGGCGCTGTTGGTCAGCACGCGCTCGGTGTTGCGCAGCGGGCGCATGATGAGCCGCGTGTCCAGCTCGCTGGCCGCAACGATGGCCTGCTTGACGTTGTCGTGCACCGGCGCCTCTTGCGTGGCGATGAAGCGCGTGCCCATGTTGATGCCCTCGGCTCCCAGCGCCAGCGCGGCCACCAGGCTGCGCCCGTCGGCCATGCCGCCCGAGGCGACGAAGGGGATCTTGAGTTCTTCCGCCGCACGCGGCAGCAGGATGAAGTTGGGAATATCGTCCTCGCCCGGGTGGCCGCCGCATTCAAAGCCGTCCACGCTGATCGCGTCGCAGCCGATGGACTCGGCCTTGAGCGCGTGGCGCACCGAGGTGCACTTGTGGATGACCTTGATGCCCGCCTCCTTCAAAGCGGGCAGCCACTTTTGCGGGTTGTTGCCCGCCGTCTCGACGATCTTCACGCCGCCCTCGATGATGGCCCGGACGTAGCCCGGATAGTCCGGGGGGTTCACCGACGGCAAAAACGTGAGGTTCACGCCAAAGGGCTTGTCGGTCATGGTGCGGCAGCGCGCGATCTCCTGGGCCAGCAGCGCGGGCGTGCGCTGCGTCAGGCCGGTGATGATGCCCAGCCCGCCGGCGTTGGAGACGGCCGCGGCCAGCTCGGCATAGCCCACATGGTGCATGCCGCCCTGGATGATGGGGTGCTCTATGCCGAAGAGCTCGGTGATGCGGGTCTTCATGGCGTGGTCAGTCGTTGGCGATGCCCTTGTCGCGGATGATCTGGCCCCAGCGCGTGTAGTCCTGCTGCACGCGCTGGCCCATCTGCGCGGGGTCCATGAAGTGGGCAATGGCGCCCGCACCCAGCAGGCGGTCCTGCACTTCCTTTTCGGCCAGGATCTGGCGCACCTCACCCGCCACGCGGTCCACCACCGCCTTGGGCGTGCCCGGCGGCGCCACCAGTCCGCCCCAGGACACGGCCTCGTAGCCCTTGAAGCCCTGTTCGGCGATGGTCTTCACATCGGGCAGCATGACCACGCGCTGGGGCGAGCCCACGGCGATGGCGCGCAGCTTGCCCGCCTGGATGTGCGGCAGCGCGGCAATGAGGTCCGAATACATCACCGGCACCTGGCCGCCGATGGTGTCGGTAATGGCGGGCGCGCTGCCCTTGTAGGGAACGTGCTGAATGTCGAAGCTGCCCATCTGCTTGAGCAGCTCCATGCTCAGGTGGCCGAAGCTGCCGGTGCCCGAGCTGGTGTAGTTCATCGGCACCTTCTGCGCCTTGGCATGGTCGATCAGGCCCTGGAGGTCGGTCACCTTGGGCAGCTGCAGGGGGTTGACCACCACCACGATGGGCAGGTCATACACCATGGCCACGGGCGTGAAGTCCTTCACCGTGTCGTAGCCCGCCTTCTTGTACAGGTGCGGCGCCAGCAGCGTGGGCGTGGCCAGCATCATCAGCGTGTAGCCGTCGGCCGGGCTCTTGGCGACCTGCGCGGCCGCGATGGAGCCCGAGGCCCCGGCGCGGTTTTCCACCACCACGGACTGCTTGAGCCGCTCGGCCAGCTTCTGGCCCACGATGCGCGAGGCCGTGTCGGTGGGGCCGCCCGCCGGGAAGGGCACGATCAGCTTGACCATCTTGTCGGGCCAGGCGGCTTGCGCCAGGGCGCCGCCGGTCATGCCCGCCAGCAGCGGCGCCGTTGCCACAGCCAGCGCGGCGCGGCGGGTGATTGCGGAAAATTTCATCAATGCCTCCTTGAAATAAAAAACGACTCCAGACCTTGCCCATCAAGCGCTGGAAGCTCTCTTTTTTGATGAATCATTGCGGCGGCAGCGTGAGCACGCCCTGCGCCTGCAGGGCCTGCAGCTGCTCGTCGCTCAGCGCCAGCAGCCGGTGCAGCACATCGCGCGTGCCCTCGCCCAGCGTGGGCGGGGCGCTGCGGATGGGCAGGCGCTGGCCGTCCAGGCGGTAGGGCGGCGCAAACACCGGCGTGGTGCCCACCACGGGGTGCGGCATGTCCTGCACCAGGCGGCCGCGGCGCGTGCGCTCGCTGGTCAGCGCCTCGTGCAGGCCCGCCACCTTGCCGCAGGGAATGCCGGCGGCCGTCAGGCGCTGCAGCAGCTGCTCGCGCGGCTGGGCGCGGATCAGCGCGGTGAGCAGCGGGCTCAGCTCCAGCCGGTGCTTGGCGCGATTGACGTTGGTGGCAAAGCGCGGGTCTTCGACGATGTCGGGGCGCTCGATCACCTGCCGGCAGAACTTGTCGAACTGCGCGTTGTTGCCCACGGCGATGATCAGCGGGCCGTCGGCGGCCTCGTACATGCCGTACGGCACGATGGAGGGGTGGGCGTTGCCGTAGCGCTCGGGGTCGTGGCCGAGCTTGAGCGCGTCCAGCCCGTAGTAGCCGGTGATGCTCAGGCCGCAGTCGTACAGCGCCATCTCGATCAGGCGCCCGCGCCCGGTGCGGCTGCGCTGCAGCAGCGCGGCCAGCACGGCCTGCGCGGCGTACATGCCGGTCATCAGGTCCACCACGGCCACGCCGAACTTGAGCGGCGGCGTGTTCGCCTCGCCGTTGAGCGCCATCAGGCCCGCCTCGCCCTGAATCACCAGGTCGTAGCCGGGGCGCTGGGCCTCGGGGCCGCTGGTGTCGTAGCCGGCCACGGCGCAGTAAATCAGATCAGGCTTGAGGGCCTTGAGCTGCTCGTAGCCCAGGCCCAGCTTGTCGGCGCCGCCGGTCTTGAAGTTGTGGATGACCACGTCGCACTGCGGCAGCAGGGCGTGGATGAGCTTCAGCCCCTCGGGCGCCTGCAGATCGACGGTGATGGACCGCTTGTTGCGGTTCATGCTGTTGTAGTAGGTGGTCTCGGTCTGCCCGATGCGCATGCCCCAGTCGCGCGTGTCGTCGCCGCGGCCCGGGTGCTCCACCTTGATGACCTCGGCGCCCAGGTCGGCCAGCACCTGGCCGCACAGCGGGCCGGCGAACACGCGGGACAGATCCAGCACCCGCACTCCGGCGAGCGGAAGGTCGATGTCGTGGGGCGCTGCGTCGGATGCCATGGGCTTGTCTCCTTGAAAGATTTTTTTGATACGGACTTCAGTGCGCACCGCGCAGCCGGGCGTAATCGGGCGCACGCTTTTCCAGAAAAGCCCCGATGCCCTCGCGCGACTCGTCGGTCTCCTGCGCGCGCACCATGCACTGCGCCTCCAGCTCCAGCTGCTGCTCCAGCGTGGTGCGCGGCGCGGCGCGGCACAGCTCCTTGATGCGGGCCATGGTCCACGCGGGGCCGCTGGCCACCTGCGCGGCCAGCGCCACTGCGTCGGCCAGCGCCTGGCCGGGCTCGGACAGCCGGTTCACCGGGCCCAGCTGGTGCAGGCGCTCGCCGCTGATGCGCTCGCCCGTCAGGCACAGCTCGGTCAGCACCTGGCGCGAGACGAACTCGGCCAGAAAGGCCGTGGCGCCGCCGTCGGGCGTGAGGCCCACCTTCACGTAGGCCACCGAGAACACCGCGTTCTTCGCCGCCACCAGCATGTCGCAGGCCAGCGCCAGCGACAGGCCGGCGCCCGCTGCCGCGCCTTCTACCGCCGCGATCACGGGCTTGGGGCAGTCGCGCACGGCGCGAATCATGTTGTGCAGGCCTTCCAGCTTGGCGCGGCGCTCTTCGACGGGCAGATCACGCCGCCTGGCCAGCTGGCGCAGGTCGCCGCCAGCGCAGAAATGCCCGCCCTCGCCGGTCAGCACCACGGCGCCGATGGCGGGGTCGGCCGCAGCATCCGTCAGGGCCTGGGTGACGGCGGCATAAAAAGCGGGCGACAACGCATTGCGCGCCGCCACGTTGTTGTTGGACAACACGAGCACGGCGCCTTCGCGGCGGGTGAGCAGGACGCTGTCGCGCGCGTTGTCCGGGGTTTTGTCGGTCACGGTCATCTCCTTTGCTATTTATTTTGTAGCTACTAGCGCTTTCCGCGCAACCGTTCTGGGCATTTTTTATCTTTAACCCCCTCTTCCAGCGAGGAAGAGGGGTGCTGCCGGTATTTACCTCAGGCAGGCAGGGCCATGAAGCGCTGCAGGTGGTGGTCTTCGTCGCCAAACTGGTGGTCGATCATCACCAGGCGCTTGGCGTAGTGCGCCAGCGGCAGCTCCCAGGTCATGCCGATGCCGCCGTGCAGCTGGATGCTTTCTTCGGCCACCAGCGTGCCCACGTAGCCCACGGTGTACTTGGCGGCGGAGAGCGCCCGTTCGCGCGCGGCGCCCTGGGCGTTGTCGATGGCGTCGGCCGCGTTGATCACGGCCGAGCGCGCCTGCTCCACCTCCAGCAGCAGGTCGGCCATGCGGTGCTGCAGCGCCTGGAAGGTGCCGATGGCCACGCCAAACTGCTTGCGCGTGCGCAGGTATTCCAGCGTCATGTCCTTGGCCACGTCCATCGCGCCCAGCGACTCGGCCGCCAGCGCCAGCAGCGCATAACCGGCGATGTGCTGCAGCACGGCATGGCCCGCGCCCTCGGTGCCTAGCAGCGCATCGGCGCCCAGTTGCACGTCGGCAAAGGTGACTTCGGCAGCGCGCCCGCCCTCGAAGCGGCTGTAGCCGCGCCTGGCAATGCCGGCGGCGTTGCCGTCAACCAGGAACAGGCTGATGCCGGCCTCGTCCAGCGGCCCGCCGGCGGTGCGCGCCGACACCAGCAGCAGCTCGGCCTTCTCGCCGAAGGCCACAACGCCCTTGGCGCCGTTCAGCACCCAGCCGTTGGCCGTGCGCGCTGCGGTGGTGGTGACGCGGTTCAGCTCGTAGTGGCTGCCCGGCTCGTCATGCGCCAGCGCGGCGATGGCGGCGCCGGAGATGATGTCCTCCAGCCGCGCCTTTTGCGCGTCGCTGCCCGCGGCGATCAGCGCCTGGCCCACCACCAGCGCGCCCAGCAGCGGCTCGGCCACCAGGCCGCGGCCCAGGCTTTCAAACACCACGCTGATGTCAAAGCCCGCGCCGCCAAAGCCGCCCGCGGATTCGGGAAACAGCGCGCCAATGGCGCCCAGCTCGGCCATCTGCGCGTACAGCTGCGGGCTGTGGCCCTCGTCGCCATAGGCCAGGTGGTTGCGCGTGTCGATGGCGTACTGCTCGCTGATGAAACGGTTCAGCGTGTCCGCCAGCATGCGGCGGTCTTCGGTGTGTGTGAAGTTCATGTGCTTTGCTTCCCGCGCTAATGCTTTACAGACCCAGGATCATCTTGGAGATGATGTTTTTCTGGATTTCGTTGGAGCCGCCAAAGATCGACAGCTTGCGGTAGTTGAAGTAGTTGGCCGCGGCCGTGGCGGCCTCGTCGATGCCGCCCACGGGGGCTTCGTCGTAGCCCTCGTACTGGGCTTCTTCGATGTAAGGCGTGGCATACGGGCCCATGGCGCGGCGGATCAGCGACAAAATCTCCTGGCGGATCTCGGTGCCGCGGATCTTCAGCATCGAACTTTCCGCCCCCGGCACGCCGCCACCGGCCACGGCGGCGATCACGCGCAGGTTGGTGGTTTTCATGTTCTCCAGGTCGATCTCGACCCGGGCCATGCGCGCGGCAAACAGCGGGTCCTGGTTCAGGGGCCTGCCGTTTTTGTGCACCTTGGCGGCAATCACCTTCAGCTTGGCCAGGGCCGCCACGCAAAAGCCCACGCCGGCGATGCCGGTGCGCTCGTAGGTCAGCAGGTACTTGGCGTAAGTCCAGCCCTTGTTTTCTTCGCCCACCAGGTTCTCCAGCGGCACCTTGACGTCGGTGAGGAAGACCTCGTTGACCTCGCGGTCGCCGTCCAGCGTGCGGATGGGGCGCACCTCGACACCGGGCTGGTTCATGTCGATCAGCACAAAGCTGATGCCCGACTGCGCCTTGACCTCGCGGTTGGTGCGCACCAGGCAGAACATCATGTTGGCGTGCTGGCCCTGGGTGGTCCAGGTCTTCTGGCCGTTGACGACGTAGTGGTCGCCTGTTTCGTCAGTGACTCGCACCGCCGTGGTCTTGAGCGAGGCCAGATCCGAGCCCGCGCCGGGCTCGGAATAGCCCTGGCACCACCAGTCGTCGCCGTTGAGGATGCGCGGCAGCCAGTGCTTTTTCTGCGCCTCGTTGCCGTACTTGATCAGCACCGGGCCGAGCATGGACAGCCCGAACGGCACCAGGCGCGGGCCGCCGGCCAGCGCGCATTCATCGTCAAAGATGAACTTCTGCACCGCCGACCAGCCCGTGCCGCCGTGCTCCCTGGGCCAGTGGTAGGCCAGCCAGCCCTTGCGGTTGAGGATGGCGTGCCAGCCCTCCTGGTCGGCGCGCGTCAGGCGCTGGCCGGCCTTGACCTTGGCGGCCAGCGCCGCAGGCAGCTGCTCTTGCAGAAACGCCCGCACCTCGGCGCGGAACGCTTGCTCTTCGGGGGTGAATTGCAAATCCATGGATGGGTCCTCAAAAAATGGGGCGTTGTGACCTGCGGCCCAACGGGTTGACGTTCTGTCTGTCGCGGTGCCTGTCGCGGTGTCTGTAGCGTGCAGCGCTTTGTTTTTGATAGCTACCAGCGCTTGCCAGACAAGCGCTGGAGGCCAAAAACACCTGAAGCACTGTGGATGGGCAGCTCAGGCCGCCTTGTTCAGGCTGTCGAAGTTGCGGCCTTCGGCCACCAGTTGCTCCAGCAGCGGCGCGGGCTTCCAGAACAGCGGGTCTTCTTTCTCGAACTCGCGCAGGTCGGCCAGCACCTTGTCCAGGCCCTGCATGTCGGCCCACTTCATCGGGCCGCCGCGCCAGCGCGGAAAGCCGTAGCCGGACAGGAAGGTCACGTCCACGTCCAGCGGCCGCAGGGCAATGCCCTCTTGCACCACCTTGGCGCCTTCGTTGACCATGGCGGCCATGTAGCGGCGCATGATTTCGTCGGCGCTGAACTGGCGCGGCGTCACGCCCTTCTTCGCGCGCTCGGCATCCACGATGGCCAGCACCTCGGGGTCGGGCTGGCCCACGCGGGCGCCCTGGGGGTACAGGTAAAAGCCACGGCCGGTCTTCTGGCCGAACCAGCCGCGCTCGCAGACGCGGTCGGCCACCTCCACATAACGCGCCTGGGGGTCGCGCGTGGCGGCGCGGCGCTTGCGCGTGGCCCAGCCAATGTCGCCACCGGCCAGGTCGGTCACCTGGAACGGGCCCAT
>NZ_JBFWLZ010000071.1:0-6988 GCF_050251835.1 Diaphorobacter sp.
CGGGGTGAGGGCAGTCATGCGCCATGGCCTGCAGCCTCAATTGCGCACCGGCTTACCCGTACTCAGCATGCCCAAAATCCGCTCATGCGTCTTGGGCTGGCCAATCAGGTGGCAGAACGCCTTGCGCTCCAGCATCAAGAGGTATTCCTCGGTCACCAGGCTGCCCGCATCCACGTCGCCGCCGCAGACCACCTGGGCAATCATCGTGGCAATCTTGAAGTCGTAAGCGCTGATAAAGCCGCCATCGCGCATGTTGACCAGCTGCGCCTGGATGGTGGCAATGCCGCTGCGGCCCGCCACAGCAAACAGGCGCTTGTGCGGCGCGCGCCAGCCGCTGGCGGCCAACGCCTTGGCTTCATTGAGAGCGGCAAACAGCAGCTCGTCCTTGTGCGGCACGATGATGTCGCTATCCAGCAAATAGCCCAGCTTGCGCGACTCAAGGGCGCTGGTGCCCACCTTGGCCATAGCCGCGGCGGTAAAGCCCTCGGTCAAAAAGGGCAGCACATCCTTTGAAGTGGACATGGCCATGTTCTCGGCCGCGCGGCGGGCGATGTAAGTCAGGCCGCCGGCGCCGGGCACCAGGCCCACGCCCACTTCCACCAGGCCGATGTAGCTTTCCATGTGCGCCACGCGCCGGGCGCAGTGCACTGCCAGCTCGCAGCCTCCGCCCAGCGCCATGCCGTGAATGGCAGCCACCACCGGCACCTGCGCGTAGCGGATGCGCATCATCAGGTTCTGCAATTCCTGCTCGATGCTCTCGATGGCATCGGCCCCGCCCACGGCAAAGGCCGGCATGGTGGCCTCCAGGTCGGCGCCCACGCTGAAGGGCGCATCGCCCGACCAGATCACCATGCCCTGGTATTCGCGCTCGGCCGTGTCCACTGCCTCCACCAGGCCCTCCATCACCTCGGGGCTGATGGCGTGCATCTTGTTCTTGATGCTGGCAATCAACACCTGGCCGTCCAGCGTCCAGGTGCGCAGCGCCCGGGACTCTGCAATGGTGGTGCCGGCCGTGCGCCAGTCGGGCAGGTTGTCTTCGCCCAGCAGTTTTTCAGGGAAAAGCTGCTTTTCATAGACCGGCAGTACGCGGCGTGCTATGAATTTTTGCTGCGCCGCGCTCCACGAGCCCTCGGCCGTGTGCACGCCGCCCGCCTGCGCCACCGGGCCGTTGAACACCCAATCGGGCAGCGGCGCGCGGCTCAAGGCCAGGCCGGCGTCAATATCCTCCTGGATCATCCTGGCCACCTCCAGCCAGCCTGCTTCCTGCCACATCTCGAACGGCCCTTGCTTCATGCCAAAGCCCCAGCGCATGGCCTGATCCACATCGCGCGCGGTGTCGGCTATTGTTTCCAGGTGCACCGCGGCGTAGTGGAAGCTGTTGCGCAAGATGGCCCACAAAAACCGGCCCTGCGCGCCTTCGGCGTTGCGCAGCAGTTTCAGGCGCTCGGCGGCGGGTTTTTTCAGCATGCGGCCATAGACCTCGTCGGCCTTGGCGCCGGCGGGCACGTAGCTTTCGCTGTCCAGCTCAAAGCGCAGGATGTCGCGGCCCACTTTCTTGTAAAAACCGGCCCCGGCCTTTTGTCCAAGATGACCCAGTGCTATCAATTTTTGCAGCACGGCGGGCGTGCCGAAGCTGCCGTAGAACGGGTCGGTGGCTTCGCTCAGGTTGTCCTGCAGCGTCTTGATGACGTGGGCCATGGTGTCCAGGCCCACCACGTCGGCGGTGCGGAAGGTGCCGCTGCTGGCCCGGCCCAGCTTCTTGCCCGTCAGGTCGTCCACCACGTCGAAGGTCAGGCCAAAGTTCTCGGCCTCTTTCATCGTGCTCAGCATGCCGGCAATGCCGATGCGGTTGGCGATGAAGTTGGGCGTGTCATGCGCGCGCACCACGCCCTTGCCCAGGCCGCTGGTCACGAAGGTTTCGAGCTGGTCGAGCACCGCGGGGGCCGTGGTGGGGGTGTTGATCAGCTCCACCAGCGTCATGTAGCGCGGGGGGTTGAAGAAGTGGATGCCGCAAAAGCGCGGCTGGATGGATTCGGGCAGCGCCTCGCTCAGTCGGGTGATCGACAGGCCCGAGGTGTTGGACGCCACTATTGTCTCGGCGCCGACGAACGGCGCGATCTTTGAGTAGAGGTCGAGCTTCCAGTCCATGCGCTCGGCAATGGCCTCGATGACGAGGTCGCACTCGCGCAGCAGCGCCATGTGCTCCTCGTAATTGGCCGGCTGGATCAGCGCGGCGTCATCCTGCACGCCCAGGGGCGATGGTTTGAGCTTTTTCAGGCCTTCCACGGCCCTGGTGACGATACCGTTCTTGGGGCCTTCCCTGGCCGGCAGGTCAAACAGCACCACCGGCACTTTGACGTTGACCAGGTGCGCGGCAATCTGGGCGCCCATCACACCTGCGCCGAGGACGGCGACTTTCTTCACGTTGAATCGGGACATGGTGATTTCCTTGACGGCCTGCTCAGGCCAGCGCCAGGTCGGTGTCCATCACTACCTGGCTGCCTGCGCGTGCAGTGCGCATCAGCGTGGCGGTTTCGGGGAACAGCTTGGCAAAGTAAAAGCGCGCCGTCTGCAGCTTGGCGCCATAAAACGGATCCTGGTTACCTGCGGCGATCTCGCGCAACGCCACCTGGGCCATGCGCGCGAAGAAGTAGCCAAACACCAGGTGCCCCGCCACGCGCAGGTAGTCCACGGCGGCGGCACCCACTTCGTCGGGGTTTTGCAGGCCGCGCAAGCCGATTTCGGTGGTGAACTTAGGTAACTGGTCGCCCAGGTAGGCAATCGGGTTGATGAACTCGGCCATCTTCTCGTTGACGCCCTCTTCTTCGACCAGCTGGGCCACCAGCTTGCCAAACTTCTTGAGCGTGGCGCCCTGGTTGCCCAGCACCTTGCGGCCCAGCAGGTCCAGGCTCTGGATGGTGTTGGTGCCCTCGTAAATCATGTTGATGCGGTTGTCGCGCACAAACTGCTCCATGCCCCATTCCTTGATGAAGCCATGGCCGCCAAAGACCTGCATGCAGGCGTTGGTGCTGATGTGGCCGTTGTCGGTGATGAAGGCCTTGACGATGGGCGTGAGCAGCGCCACCAGCTCGTCGCTGTCCTTGCGCACGTTCTCGTCGGGGTGGCTGTGGGCCTTGTCCAGCAGCAGCGTGCAGAAAATCTGCAGCGCGCGCGCGCCCTCGGCGTAGGCCTTGGCCGTCAGCAGCATCTTGCGCACGTCGGGATGCACGATGATGGGGTCGGCCGGCTTGTCCTTGGCCTTGGTGCCGCTCAGGCTGCGCATTTGCAGGCGATCCTTGGCGTAGGCCAGCGCGTTCTGGTAGGCCACTTCGGTCAGGCCCAGGCTCTGGTTGCCCACGCCCAGGCGGGCGGCGTTCATCATCACAAACATGGCGGCCAGGCCCTTGTGCGGCTGGCCCACCAGGGTGCCAATGGCGCCGTCGATGGCAATTTGCGCCGTGGCGTTGCCGTGGATGCCCATCTTGTGCTCCAGGCCCGTGCAGTAAATGGGGTTGCGCTCGCCCAGGCTGCCGTCGGCATTCACCTTGAACTTGGGCACCACGAACAGGCTGATGCCCTTGCTGCCCGCGGGCGCGTCCGGCAGGCGGGCCAGCACCAGGTGCACGATGTTCTCGGTGAAGTCGTGCTCGCCCGCGCTGATGAAGATCTTGTTGCCGGTGATCTTGTAGGTGCCATCCGGCAGCGGCTCGGCGCGGGTGCGCAGCAGACCCAGATCGGTGCCGCAGTGCGGCTCGGTCAGGCACATGGTGCCGGTCCACTCGCCGCTGGTCAGCCGTGGCAGGTACAGCTTCTTTTGCTCGTCCGTGCCATGCGCGTGCAGGCATTCATAGGCGCCGTGCGACAGGCCGGGGTACATGGCCCAGGCCTGGTTGGCGCTGTTGAGCATCTCGTATAGGCACTGGTTCAGCACCAGCGGCAGGCCCTGCCCGCCATACGCCGGGTCGCACGACAGCGCCGCCCAGCCGCCTTCCACGAACTGGGCGTAGGCCGGCTTGAAACCCTGTGGCGTGGTCACCTCGTGCGTCTGCTGATCCAGGCGGCAGCCCTCGGTGTCGCCGCTGATGTTGAGCGGGAACGCCACTTCCGCTGCAAACTTGCCCGCTTCTTGCAGCACCGCGTTGATGGTGTCTGCATCCACCTCGGCATGCCGGGCAATGGCCTTGAATTCGTCAGTGACCTTGAAGACCTCATGCAGCAAAAACTGCATGTCGCGCAGAGGGGGCGTGTAGGCGGGCATGATTTAGCTCCTGGGTGTTGTGGGAATGAAGATGAAAGATGAACGCAGATGCCTGACGATAAAGGCTCATCCGCAGGCCGGACGGCTGCCGTAGCGCGCCAGAATGCTGTCGAAACCGGCACGGGCGCGCTCGATGGAGCCTGGCGTGTGCAAAAAGCGCGCTTCGTAGTGCAGCGCCAGAATGAGGCCATGAATCTCGAACAGCATCTGGTCTTCGCTCACGTCAGGCTGCAGTTCGCCGCACTCCTTGCACTGCCGAATGGCGCGCTTCATCGCCGCCTGCCAGGTCAGCACCGACTGGGCCAGCGCATCACGCACGGGGCCGGTGCGGTCGTCAAACTCCACCGCGCCGCTGATGTAGATGCAGCCCGAGTCGATCTCGATGGAGGTGCGCTTCATCCAGTTGGCAAACAGCGCGCGCAGGCGGGCAATGCCGCGCTGCGCCTGCATGGCGGGATAAAACACCTCTTGCTCGAAGCGGGCGTGGTATTCGCGGATCACCGAAATCTGCAATTCTTCACGCGAGCCGAAATGCGCAAACACGCCCGACTTGCTCATGCCCATCACCTCGGCCAGCGCGCCGATGGACAAGCCCTCCAGCCCGATGTGCGTGGCCTGGCCCAGGGCAGCTTCTACGATGGCTGCCTTGGTCTGCTGCCCTTTTTGCAGCGCACGGCTGGCGCCGCGCGCAGGGCGGTCGGTCTTGGAAGAAGAGGAGGATTCTGGCATGGCAAAAAGCAAAACGAACGATCGTTCTATTCTTGCATGGGACAAGCCCACAAAGCCAGCATTTCCACCCCGCGCCGAGCGCGTGCGCGGGTAAATCCCTACGCGGCGCAACTGCAAATGCGTGCCGCGTCACCGCATCTTGCGTCATCCCCGTGCAAGCGGGGATCCACAAACACTGAACCGGTGGCGGGTCACCGCCAGAGATGCCCGCCTGCGCGCGGATGGCACAGCACCAGCGGCTTGGGGGCCTCTCACAGCACCAATGCGAGGGTGGCGTCCAGATGCTCGGTGGGCAGTCGGCGAAAACCCGTGCGCACATAACGCTGCAGGCGCCCGCGGATCAGGTCGCACAGCGCAGCGGCGCGCACCTGCGCCTGCGCCGTGGGCGCAGCCGCCCCTTCGGCCAGTGCGGCTGGGCGCAGACACTGGCGCAAAGTGGACTCGATCTTGTCGAAAAACAGGTTCATGCGCTGGTGCAGGCGCTCGTGCTCCAGCACCAGCGCGTCGCCCACCATCACACGCGCCATGCCGGGGTTGCGCTCGCCAAACTGCAGCACCATGGCAGCGATGCGCGCCGCGCGCCGTGCCCCGTCCGCCTCGGTTGCGCGCTCCATGATCTGCTGCACCAGGGAGAAAACACTGTGCTCGATGAAGTCGATCAACCCCTCGAACATCTGCGCCTTGCTGGCAAAGTGGCGGTACAGCGCCGCCTCGCTCACCGACAGGCGCGCGGCCAGCGCGGCGGTGGTGATGCGCTCTACACCAGGCTGCTCCAGCATGGCAGCCAGCGTCTGCAGGATTTGCACGCGGCGCTCACCGGGCTGCGGGCGCCGACGCGCCGGGGGTGGCTCGCATGGCGCGCATGCATCAAGGGTGACGGGGGTGGGTTCAGACATGGGCAACAGTTGCGTGCAATAGATCCGCGTGCAGCCATTTTCGCGTGCCTGCAAGGCGCGCAAGGCGCAGCATCACGGGGCACGCGCCGGATTTGCTCATAAAATAATAGCGTTAAGCGCTGGCCGTATAAGGGCTAAGTTCAAATTTGAATTGCAACCTATTACCCTCGACCCTTCGCCCACCATGCATAAGGCAAAGGGGTTGCCGGCCCACTCAATGGCTGCGGATCATGGTGCCGTAGGCCTGGTCGGTCAGAATTTCCAACAGCATGGCATGCGGCACGCGGCCGTCAACAATGTGCACGGCGTTCACCCCGCTCTTGGCCGCATCCAGCGCGCCGGCAATCTTGGGCAGCATGCCACCGCTGATGGTGCCGTCGGCCACCAGTTCGTCAATGCGGCGTGCGGTCAGGTCGGTCAGCAGATTGCCTTGCTTGTCGAGCACACCCTTGATGTTGGTCAGCAGCATGAGCTTCTCGGCCTTGAGCACCTCGGCCAGCTTGCTGGCCACCACGTCGGCGTTGATGTTGTAGCTCTCGTTGTGCTCGCCAAAGCCGATGGGGCTGATGACGGGGATGAAGGCGTCGTCCTGCAGCGCCTTGACCACACTGGGGTCGATGGAAACGATGTCGCCCACCTGGCCCACGTCGTGCTCGATGCTGGGGTTCTGGTTGTCCAGCAGCTTGAGCTTTTGCGCACGGATCAGACCGCCATCGCGCCCCGTCAAGCCCACGGCCTTGCCACCGGCCTGGTTGATCAGGCCGACGATGTCCTGCTGCACCTCGCCGGCGAGCACCCACTCGACCACCTCCATGGTCTCCGCATCGGTCACGCGCATGCCCTGGATGAACTCGCCCTTCTTGCCCAGACGGTTGAGCGCCTGCTCGATCTGCGGGCCACCGCCGTGCACCACCACCGGGTTGATGCCGACAAGCTTGAGCAGCACCACGTCCTCGGCGAAGTCTTGTTGCAGTTCCGGGTCGGTCATGGCGTTGCCGCCGTACTTGATGACCATGGTCTTGCCATGAAACTTGCGGATGTAGGGCAGCGCCTGGGCCAGGATTTCAGCCTTGTCGCGGGGGGCGATGGAAAGAAGGTCGGTCAT
>NZ_JBFWLZ010000072.1:0-6965 GCF_050251835.1 Diaphorobacter sp.
TTAACGCGCGCCGGACTGGCGCACACATAGAATCACGCCCCATGTCCTACCTTGTGCTCGCCCGCAAATACCGTCCCAAGACCTTTTCGGAGATGGTGGGCCAGGAGCATGTGGTGCAGGCCCTCAGCAATGCGCTGACGCAGCAGCGCCTGCACCACGCCTACCTGTTCACCGGCACGCGCGGCGTGGGCAAGACCACGGTGTCGCGCATCCTTGCCAAGTCGCTCAACTGCCAGGGGCCCGATGGCCAGGGCGGCATCACCGCCACGCCCTGCGGCGTGTGCCCGGCCTGCACCGACATCGACAGCGGCCGCTTTCCTGACTACACCGAGCTGGACGCCGCCTCCAACCGCGGTGTGGACGAGGTGCAGGGCCTGCTGGAGCAGGCGGTGTACAAGCCGGTGCAGGGGCGCTTCAAGGTCTTCATGATTGACGAAGTGCACATGCTGACCAATACGGCTTTTAACGCCATGCTGAAGACGCTGGAGGAGCCGCCCGAATACCTCAAGTTCGTGCTGGCCACCACCGATCCGCAGAAGGTGCCGGTCACCGTACTGTCGCGCTGCCTGCAGTTCAACCTGCGGCCCATGGCGCCCGAGACCGTGCTGGACCACCTCACTCGCGTGCTGGCCGCCGAAAACGTGCCCGCCGAGCCGCAGGCCCTGCGCCTGCTGGCGCGGGCCGCGCGCGGCTCCATGCGCGACGCGCTCAGCCTGACCGACCAGGCCATTGCCTTTGGCAGCGGCCAGCTGCAAGAGGCCGGCGTGCGCCAGATGCTGGGCAGCGTGGACCGCAGCCATGTGTTCCGTTTGATCGACGCGCTGGCGCAGGGTGATGGCAAAACCGTGGTCGAGACGGCGGACACCTTGCGCATCCACGGCCTGTCGGCCGCCTCCACGCTGGAGGACATGAGCGCCGTGCTGCAGCGCATGGCGGTGCTGCAGGCCGTGCCGCAGATGACCGCGGCCGTGGACGCCAGCGACCCCGAGGCCGCCGAGATCGCCCGCCTGGCGGTCGCGCTGCCCCCTGATGAGACGCAGTTGCTGTACAGCATCTGCCTGCACGGCCGCGCCGAGCTGGGCCTGGCGCCCGACGAATATGCCGCGCTGACCATGGTGCTGCTGCGCCTGCTGGCGTTCAAGCCGGTGGGCGCGCAGGGCAGCGCCGCGGGCATGGCAGAAAAAAAAACTCTGACGCGGCCTGAACCTGCTGCTGGCGCTGCTGCCGCGCCAACAGCCCCGGTGGTTTCGCCATCGCCGATACGGGTATCCCCGCCCGTCGCCCCGGCGCTTGCGGCTGTCGCACCCGCGGCTGCCGAACCAGCCGCCGAAGCTGTGCCTGCACCTGCCGCGCCCGCGCAGGCATCGCCTGATGACGTGAACCGCGCAGTGGTGCAAGCGCAGCGGTCTCAGCCAGACGCCCGCGAAACGCCGCCGTGGGAGCCTGATGACGCAGCGCCCGCGCCGGCACTGTCAACCCCATCGGCACAAACTGCACGACCGCCTGCATCGGTGCGCCTGCCGGTGTTGACCCCCGAAGACTTAAAGAAAAAAACGGTTCCAGCGTCCGTAGGGCAAGCGCTGATAGCTCCTGAAACCGTAGCGCTTGCGGTGCGTACGGTGCCTGAACCCGGCCCCCGCCTGCAGCCCCAGGGGCTGACGGGCCAGGCGCTGGCGCCGCTGGTGCCCACGCCCGAGGGCGATGTCTGGCATGCCACCGTGCAGCAGCTGATCGCGCAGGAGGCCATCACCGCCCTGGTGCGCGAGCTGGCGCTGCAGTCGCAGCTGGTGGCCCGCGAGCAAGACCACTGGCTGCTGCGCGTCGAGCGCGAATCCATCAACCAGCCCCAGGCGCGCGAGCGCCTGCGCGCGGCGCTGGAGGCTGCGGGCCACGCGCGCCAGATCATCGTGGAGGTGGGTGCGGTGACCGACAGCCCCGCGCGTCGCAATGCGCAGGCCGCGGCCCAGCGCCAGCGCGTGGCCGAGGAGATCGTGCAGGGTGATCCATACGTGCAGCAGCTGATGCGTGATTTCGGCGCGAAAATCGTGCCGGGCAGCATCAAGCCTGCTTAGCAATCCGTGTCAATCCGCGTCCACGCGGCCCGCAGCAATCGCGCGCCGCTCTTCATTTTTACAAGCAAAGGAAACCACCCATGTTCAACAAAGGACAGCTTGCCGGCCTCATGAAGCAGGCCCAGGCCATGCAGGACAACCTCAAAAAGGCCCAGGATGAACTGGCCCACATCGAGGTCGAGGGCGAATCCGGCGCCGGCCTGGTCAAGGTGCTGATGACCTGCAAGCACGACGTCAAGCGCGTCACCATCGACCCCAGCCTGCTGGGCGAGGACAAGGACATGCTGGAAGACCTGGTGGCCGCCGCCTTCAACGCCGCCGTGCGCAAGGCCGAGGAAACATCGTCCGAGAAGATGGGCAAGATCACCGCCGGCATGCCGGGCTTGCCCGGCGGCATGAAATTCCCCTTTTGATGCGGCAACCCCCTGAGGCGCTTCGCGCCTTCCCCCTTCTGTCACGCTGCGCGTGGGAAGGGGGGCGCAGCCCTCGCTGCGGGGCGGCCCTTGCGCGGCTGCCCTGGGCCGGGCTGCGCCTGTTTCATGATGCGCGTCCGATGCGGTGTGTTTCTGTATGTCCGATACCAGTTCCCTTGATGCGCTGATCCAGTCGCTGCGTCGCCTGCCGGGCGTGGGTGTCAAGTCGGCCCAGCGCATGGCGTTTCACCTGCTGCAGCACGACCGCGAAGGCGCGCAGCTGCTGTCGCGTGCGCTGGCGCAGGCGGCCATGCAGGTACGCCATTGCGAGCGCTGCTACACCTTCACCGAAGGCGCGGTGTGCGATACCTGCCTGGATGCGACGCGCGACACCACCCGCCTGTGCGTGGTGGAGACGCCCGCCGACCAGTCCGCCATGGAGCGCACGGGTGCTTTCAAGGGGCTGTATTTCGTGCTCATGGGGCGGCTGTCGCCCCTGGACGGCGTGGGGCCGCGCGACATCGGCGTGCAAAAGCTGCTCGATCGCGCCAGCGACGGCGTGGTGCAAGAGGTGATCCTGGCCACCAGCTTCACCGCCGAGGGCGAGGCCACGGCCCATGCCATCGCCGAGGCGCTCAAGCGCCGCGGCGTGCACGTCACGCGGCTATCGCGTGGTGTGCCCGTGGGCAGCGAGCTGGAATACGTGGACCTGGGCACCATCGCCCATGCGCTGGCGGACAGGCGCTGACCCGCCTGCGGTTATCAAAAAGCATAGCTACCAGCGCTTGACTATCAACGGCCGATGGCCAAAAAGACTTCAATCCCATGAATACAACCATGCAAGTGGCCCGCTTTACCGTGGCCTATTGGTGCGTGCTGATCGCGGCGCTGCTGCCCATGGCCTGCGCTCTGCTGGCCAAGCGCGGCGCTTTTCGCGGCAGCGACAACCACGACCCACGCGCCTGGGCCGCGCGCCAGACCGGCTGGCGCGCGCGTGCCAATGCGGCGCAGGCCAACAGCTTTGAGGCGCTGCCGTTCTTCATTGGCGCGGTCATCATTGCCCACCAGCTGGGTGCGCCGCAGATGATGCTGGATTTGCTGGCCTTTTTGTTTGTGATGCTGCGCGTGTCCTACATCACCATGTACGTGGGCGACATGCCCCGGGCGCGCAGCGCGGTGTGGGGCCTGGGTTTTGTGGTCAACATAGCCATCTTGCTGCTGGGCTGGCGCTGAAACCCGTCAGCCCGAGGTTGCGGCAGGTGGCAGGCGATCACTGCCTTGACTACTGCGCCGCAGCCTTGCGCGCAGGGGCCGTGCGGCGGGCCTTGTTCAGGCTGGCCAGTGCCTGGTCGAGGCTATCCCACTTGCCCAGAGCATCGTTGATGGCAGCCCAGAGCATTTCGCGTGCCTTGTCATCGCTGGCGTAGTCGTTCATCCAGGTACTGTCGCTGCCAAAGTCGTTGACGATGAGGTGGTCGCTGGCTTTGTCGGCAACAGCGATGCTGGCCCAGCCGTAAGAGCGGTTGCTCAAGACGCCGTAGCTTCCGGAGACGATGATTCTTGCGTTGGCCTTGCGCAATTTATTGCACACCACGTCGTAGTTCTGAAAGTGATAGCCGCCGGTCTCCTTGAAAACCTTCTGCACGGCAGTTGAGCTGGTGTTGTGCGTGATGGCGCAATTGGCACTTGCCGGCAAAGCCAGCGCAGCAAGGCACAGGGCCGAGCAGTAGCGCAGGGCACGGGTAAAAGGGGTGGACATGGCACTTTTTTGGGGTTAAGGGAGCCACGAATGTTACCTTTTGTGTATGTCGCTTTGTGTCTCTGGGCACCCGCCAAGCGGTGCAGGGCGCTGCTTTGCAAGCGCAATGTCAGGCGCGACGTCACATGCGACATCGGGCAGGTTGCCGATAAGACGCCACCCCTGCTCATGGCCGACAAGCGCTGATTGCTATCTTGTCAGTAGCAAAGAGGCTGTTGGCTTCATAACCTTATTGTCTGATATGCCTACTTTTTGTTCGTTGTTGCTTTTATAGCAAGCAATTACATTCAGCGCCTGTTTTGATTTTTCACCTGCGCCGCTGCGTCAGGCCCACCCACAGGGTGGGGTGCGCGCGGCGCTTTGCATTGTTTTTTCATGATTGACCTTCGGGGTATCACCCAGATTTATCCGGGCCCACAAGGCCCCGTCGAGGCCCTGCGCGGCATCGACCTGCATGTCACGCCGGGCGAGGTGTTCGGCATCATCGGGCGCTCGGGCGCGGGCAAAAGCTCGCTGGTACGCGTCATCAACCTGCTCAACCGTCCCACGGCAGGGCAGGTGATGGTAGCAGGGCGCGACATGACCCGGCTGTCCGATGCCGAGCTGCGCGCCGCGCGCCGCGAGATCGGCATGGTGTTCCAGCACTTCAATCTGCTGTCTTCGCGCACCGTGTTTGACAATGCCGCGCTGCCGCTGGAACTGGCGGGCATGTCGCGTGCCGAGATCAAGAAGCGCGTCGATCCGCTGCTGGAATTGGTGGGTCTGGCGCACCTGGCCGACCGTTACCCGGCGCAGATCAGCGGCGGGCAAAAGCAGCGCGTGGGCATTGCGCGTGCGCTGGCCAGCAACCCCAAGGTGCTGCTGTCTGACGAGGCGACGAGCGCGCTGGACCCCGAGACCACGCGCTCCATCCTGGATTTGCTGCGCCAGGTGAACCGCGAGCTGGGCGTGACCGTGGTGCTGATCACGCACCAGATGCAGGTCATCAAGCAGATTGCCGACCGCGTGGCCGTGATCGACGCTGGCCGCATCGTGGAGATGGGCCCGGTGATCGACGTGTTCACCCGCCCGCAGCAAGACATCACCAAGAGCCTGATCGACGAAATCGTTCCGCAAGAGCTGCCGCCTGGCGTGCTTGCGCGCGTGCGCAGCCTGGCCGCGCGGCTGGAGCCGGGCGCGAGCGGCCAGCTGCTGCGCCTGTCGTATGCGGGCGAGCGCGCCTACGAGCCCATCCTGTCGCACCTGATCCGTGAGCTGGAGCTGGACCTGTCCATCCTGCACGGCCAGATCGACGAGATTCAGGATCAGACCTTTGGCTCGCTGGCGCTGTACGCCAGCGGCAACATGGCGCGCATCGGCGCGGCCATCGACTATCTGCGTGCCAACGGAGTGGTGGTGCGCACCGTGGAAGTGAATGCTTGAGGGGCGGGCAATGTTCGAGAATTTTTCTGAAATGATGCTGGAGCTGTTCGTTTCCTCGCTGTGGGAGACGATCATCATGGTGGGCGTGTCCGGCGTGGTGGGCGGCCTGGTGGGCATACCGCTGGGCGTGTTTTTGCGCCTGACCGACGCGGGTGGCGTGCTGGAGAACGGGCCGGTCAACAAGATCGTGGGCTGGATCGTGAACGCCGTGCGCTCCACGCCGTTCATCATCTTGCTGGTGGCCATCATCCCGTTCACGCGCTTTGTTACCGGCTCGTCCATCGGCACCTGGGCGGCCGTGGTGCCGCTGACCATTGCCGCGGCGCCCTTCGTGGCGCGCCTGGTCGAGACGGCGCTGCGCGAGGTGGACAACGGCCTGGTGGAGGCCGCGCAGTCCATGGGCGCCACCACCGGTCAGATCGTGTGGAAGGTGCTGCTGCCCGAGGCCCTGCCGGGCATCGTGGCGGGTCTGACCATCAGCTTTGTCAGCCTGACGGGCTACTCTGCCATGGCCGGCGCCATTGGCGGCGGCGGCCTGGGCGACCTGGGCATCCGCTACGGCTACCAGCGCTTTTTGCCCGACATCATGCTGGCCGTGGTGATCATCCTGATCTTCTTCGTGCAGGCCATCCAGAGCCTGGGCGACTGGGCCGTGCGTCGGCTTTCGCATCGCTGATTTGCTATGTAATTGATAGCTGTCAGCGCTTGTCAATCAAGCGCTGGCGGCGTTTTTGATTGTAAGCCCCATAGTGTCCGGCCCTGGCGCAGGCCTTGACTTGCCAACGGTTGCAATTGTCGGTTGCTGAAGGCTTGACCCCCGCGGCACACGGGCAGAAGATGAAATTCTGTTCAACACCGACAGCAGGGGCTTTTCATGACCAAGCCGATCTGGGCCATTGTGGCCAACGGTTCCGTGGCCCGGGTGCTGGAGCGCAGCCCCGCCCAGCCCGCGCAGTGGACGGAGAAGGAATGCCTGACGCATCCGCAAAGCCGGCAGCAGGGCCTTGGCGGCGGGCATGAGCCGCCGGGCCATTCGATTGCCGGGCGCAGCGGGCTGGCGCCGCGCAGCGATGCGCGTGACCATGATCGACATGCGTTCGCGCGGCAGGTGGCCCGCACGGTGGGTGCAGCGGCGGCCGCGCACCAGATCAGCGGCCTGGTGGTGTTTGCCTCCAACCCGTTCCTGGGGGACTTGCTGGGCCATTTGGACGATGCCAGCCGTAAGCTGGTCTCGGCCAGTCATCCGCTGGACTTGACCAGCCTGCCCCTGCCCGAGCTTGTCCAGCGCATGCACGGCGA
>NZ_JBFWLZ010000073.1:0-6758 GCF_050251835.1 Diaphorobacter sp.
GGCCTGTATGCACAAGGTGCTCACGATCATCAACGCCGTTCTCAAATCCGGCGTGCCTTGGCAAGTGAGTTATCCACATGCTGGAGCTATCTCAAAATGACTTGACTTTGAACACAGTTGCTCCCCCATGGGATTTGCGCGGCGCCAGGATGCCACCTACCTTGAGGTCAACCCCGCCTGGGAACTGGCCACGGGCTACACCCGCCAGGAGGCGCGCGGGCGCACCGCGGTCGAGCTGGGCCTGACCACACCCGAGTCCCGCGCCAAGCTGCTGGAGACTGCCGCGCGCCAGGGCCAGGTAGTGAACCACGAGCTGGAACTGACCACGCGCAGCGGCGACAAGCGCACCGTGCTGCAGTCGCTGAGCACGCTGGAGATCAACGGCGAGGCTTGCTGGCTATTCGTGTTGCACGACATCACCGAGCGCAAGCAAAGCGAGCAGCGTTTGCGCGAGCGCGAAGAGTTGCTGTCGCTATCGGTTGCCGCAGCCGCCCTGGGGCGGTTTGACTGGGATCTGTCCAGCGGCCTGGTCTCCGGTGACACACGCTGGCGCGAAATGTACGGACTGGCGCGTCTGGCGCCCGGGGAGCCATCGGCCGTGGCCTGGACCTCCGGCCTCACCCCCGAGAACATTGATGCCGTCAACCAGGAGTTGCAGCGCCACCAGGCTGACCCTGCCAATCCCTTCGACGTGACCAGCGAGGTGTTTTTGCCACAGGGCGGCAGCCACTGGCTGCGCAGCCTGGGCAAGATCGTGGCGCATGACACCCGGGGCAACCCGGCGCGCATGGTGGGCATGGTCATCGACGTGAGCGGACAGCGGGCGCAGGAGCAGCAGCTCGAGCGCATGGCCCTGTACGACGCCCTCACCGGCCTGCCCAACCGCGTGCTGCTGGAGCGGCGCCTGCGCCACAGCATGCAGCTGACCATCACGCACGGCCAGCGGCTGGGCGTGGGCTACCTGGATCTGGACGGCTTCAAGCCTGTCAACGACCGCCTGGGCCATGCCGCGGGCGACCGCCTGCTGATGGTGGTGGCCGAGCGGCTCAAGCGCGCGCTGCGCCTGAGCGACTGCGTGGCGCGGCTGGGGGGCGACGAATTCGTGATCCTGCTACCCGGCCTGGACAATGCCGCGCAGTGCGAGCAACGGCTGGGCGCAGTGATGGACAGCATCTGCACGCCCTACAGCGTGGACGGCGAGCAGGTGGCGGTCACCGCCAGCATCGGCTACACGCTCTACCCCGACGACGATGCCGACGCCGACACCCTGCTGCGCCACGCCGATCAGGCCATGTACGCGGCCAAGCAGGCCGGACGCAACCGTTTTCACGCCTTTGACGCGGCCCAGGCGCGGGCCCACCAGCAGCGCCACGCGCAAGGCGCCGAGCTGGCAGCAGCCATACGGCGCGGCGAACTGGTCCTGTTTCTGCAACCCCAGGTGAACACACGGCACGGCAGCGTAGTGGGCGCAGAGGCGCTGGCGCGCTGGCTGCACCCCGAGCGCGGCGTACTGGCGCCGGGGCAGTTCATGCACCTGATCGAAGGTCACGCCGAGCTGCAACAACTGTTTGGCGAATGGGTGGTGGACACCGCGCTGCAGATGATTGCCACGCTGATGGCGCGAGGCCTGCGCCTGCCGGTCAGCATCAACATCACGCCCGAGCACCTGCACCGTCGGGATTTTGCCGACTGGATGACCGTGCGCCTGGCGCGGCACCCGGGGGTGCCGCCCCAACTGCTGTCCATCGAACTGACGGAGAGCGCCGCGCTATACGACATCGACCATTCTGCGCGGCAGGTGGCGCAGCTACGCGCCTTGGGCATGACCGTGGCCTTCGATGATTTTGGCACGGGCTACTCTTCGCTGGCTTACCTGCGCCGCATGCCGATGGACCAGCTCAAGCTGGACCGTAGCTTCGTATCCGGCATGCTGACTGACGGCGGGGACCGCGCCATCGTGCATGGCGTGATCGGCCTGGCGCGTTCGTTTGGCTGCAGCATCGTGGCCGAAGGCGTTGAGACCGTGGAGCAGGGCCAGGAGCTGCTGCGCATGGGCTGCCACCTGGCGCAGGGCTACTGCATCGCCCGCCCCATGCCGCTGGAGCAGTTTGTTGATTGGGCTGCCACCTGGCAGGCGCCCGCGCAATGGATGGAGGCGGCGGGCGTGACGCATGCCGAGCCTGCGGCACAGGCAGCACCCGTGCAACCTGCCCCGACAGCCGTGGCCGTGGAAGCGCCCGTGGCCTGACGCCCCGAGTGCCCCCGTCGCTCAGCCCAGCAAGTCCTTGATCTGCTGCAGCGCGACCGGGTCTTCCATGGTGGTCAGGTCGCCCGTGTCGCGGCGCTCGGCCACGGCCTGCAGGGCGCGGCGCAGCAGCTTGCCGCTGCGTGTCTTGGGCAGCGCGGTGACAAAAAACACGCGTGACGGGCGGGCCACGGCGCCCAGTTGCGCGTCCACCTGCTTCATTACCTCGCCCTCCAGCTTCAGGCGCGCGGCATCGTCCGTCAGGCCCGATGCATCGCGCGGCACGGCAAACGCCATGGCCACCTGGCCTTTGAGCGGGTCGGCCACGCCCACCACCGCCACCTCGGCCACGTTGGGGTGGCCCGAGATGCACTCTTCGATCTCGCGCGTGCCCAGGCGGTGACCGGCCACGTTGATCACGTCATCGGTGCGGCCCAGGATGAAGTAGTAGCCATCCGCGTCGCGGATGCCCCAGTCAAAGGTGCTGTAAATCAGCCGGCCGGGGATGCTCTTCCAGTAGGTGTTGACAAAGCGCTCGTCATTGCGCCACACGGTCTGCAGGCAGCCCGGGGGCAGCGGGCCTTCGATGGCGAGCACGCCCTTTTGGTTGGGCGCCGTCAGCTCTTCGCCCGTGGCTTCGTCGATCAGCTTGACGTTGTAGCCATACACCGCCTTGCCCGGGCTGCCAAAGCGCGAGGCTTGCTGCTGCACGCCGTTGCACAGCGTCATGATGGGCCAGCCGGTCTCGGTCTGCCAGTAGTTGTCGATGATGGGCACCTGCAGCGCATCGCTGATCCACTGCGCGGTGGGCTCGTCCAGCGGCTCACCGGCCAGCCACAGGGCTTTGAGGCTGCGCAGGTTGTGCTTTTTCAGGTAGGCCGGGTCTTGCTTTTTCAGCACGCGCACCGCCGTGGGCGCCGAGAACATGTGCGTGACCTGGTACTTCTCGACAATGCTCCACCAGATGCCCGCGTCGGGGCGAATGGGCAGGCCCTCGTACAGGATGGTGGTCATGCCCGCGATCAAAGGGCCGTAGATGATGTAGCTGTGCCCCACCACCCAGCCGATGTCGCTGGTGCAAAAGTAGGTGTCGCCCGCATTCGCCTGGAAGATGTGGCGCATGCTGGCCGCCAGCGCCACGGTGTAGCCGCCGGTGTCGCGCTGCACGCCCTTGGGCTTGCCGGTGGTGCCGCTGGTGTACAGGGTGTAGCTGGGTTGGGTGGATTCGACCCATTCGCAGGGCACCTGGTCATCGAGGTGGCGCGCACGCAGAGCCGCCCAGTCGTGGTCACGCCCGGCGCGCATGGCGGCTGGGGCCAGGCCCCGATCCACCAGCAGCACGGCGGCGGGCTTGTGGGCCGACAGCTCGATGGCCTCATCGAGCAGCGGCTTGTAGGGCACCACCTTGCCGCCGCGCGAGCCCGCATCGGCGCTGACGATGACCACGGGCTCGGCATCCTCGATGCGCGAGGCCAGCGACGACGAGGCAAACCCGCCAAACACCACCGAATGGATGGCCCCGATGCGCACGCACGCCAGCATGGCAAAGGCCGCCTCGGCAATCATGGGCATGTAGATCAGCACCCGGTCGCCCTGGCGCACGCCCAGCGCCTGCAGACAGGCGGCCATGCGCTGCACTTCGGCATGCAGCTCGGCGTAGGTGTAGGCGCGCTCGGTGTTGGTCTCGGTCGAAATGGCCACCAGCGCGTTCTGCTGCGCGCGCTCTGACAGGTGACGATCCACCGCGTTGTGGCACAGATTGGTGGTGCCGCCCACAAACCACTTGGCAAACGGCGGGTTGCCGTAGTCGCAAACCTGCCGCGGCGGCGTATGCCAGTCGATCAGGCGGGCCTGCTCGGCCCAGAAGGCGTCGCGCTCGGTGATGGAGCGGCGGTGAAAGTCGGCGAAATCGGTGTGCTCTGCGGCCATGGCGTTGTCTCCTGGGGATACTTCGCGCCGGGATGGCGCGTGGCGGAATTTATCCAGAATTCATAATTATTCATGCTGCGCTTGCGGCAAACTGACGCAGCATGACAACGCCGGTTTATAAAAAACCATAGCATTCAGCGCTTGTATATAAAGGGCTAGAGGCTTATTTGACTAAAGACAGCACGTCTTTGAACGCCGGGTGCTCGCAGCTGCGCAGCCATTCAAACGCCACCATCTCGGTGGTCACCAGCTCGGCGCCCGCGCCCGCCAGGCGGTCGAAGGCGGCGTCGCGGTTGCGCTCGGTGCGCGAGCTGCAGGCGTCGGTCACCACCCACACCTCAAAGTCGTCCTCCAGCAGGTCCAGCGCCGTCTGCAGCAGGCACACATGGGCCTCGCAGCCCGCAATGACGATGCTGGCGGCTTCGGGCTCTTGCGGCTCGCGGTTTTTTTGCAGGTGCTTGGGCAGGCTGCGCGCGTTGCCGCCCTGGGGTTTGGCGGGCGGGCGCAGCCACTCGCCCAGGCCCTCTTCGGTGGCGCTGAAGTGCATCTTGGACAGGGTGCGCTGGCACAGAGCGCGCAGCGCGGCATCGTTGGGCCCCAGGCGCGACGGGTTTTGCTCGGTGCCCCAGACGGGCACGTCCAGCAGCCGGGCGATCTGCGCCAGCTTGATGGCATTGGCCAGCACGGCCGGGCCTTCAAAAATGGCGGGCATCAGGCGCTCTTGGTAGTCCACGAGCACAAGTTGGGATTCAGAGGCGTCAAGCAGCATGGCAGTCCATCCAGTGGGGTTTTTCTAGAGTTTGGGCGGCGATTGTCGCAGGCGGTGCGGGCACGGATGCCATCAGGGCACAAGCCGCAGCAACTGCCCTTCCGGGCTGTCGGTCAGCAGGTAAATCCACCCGTCCGGCCCCTGGCGCACGTCCCGGATGCGTGCGCCCAGGCTGTCCAGCAAATACTCGTCGCGCACCACGCGGGTGCCTTGCAATTGCAGCCGGTGCAGCCGCGCAAACTTGAGCGAGCCGACCAACAGGCTGCCGCGCCAATCCGCGCCATAGCGGTCGCTGGTCAAAAACGCCATGCCCGACGGCGCAATCGACGGCACCCAGTAGTGCAGCGGCTGCTCCATGCCGGGCTTGGCCGTGCCCTCGCCAATCTTGCCGCCGCCGTAGTTCTCGCCGTAGGTGATCACCGGCCAGCCGTAGTTGCGGCCGGGCTCGGGGCGGTTGATTTCGTCGCCGCCCTGGGCGCCATGCTCGTGAATCCACAGCCGTCCGTCCGGCCCCCAGGTGGCGCCCTGCGGGTTGCGGTGGCCCCAGCTCCAGATCTCGGGCAGCGCGCCCGCGCGTCCCGCCAGCGGGTTGCCGGGCGCAGCGCCGCCGGTGGGCGCCACACGCACCACCTTGCCGTGGTGGTTGTCCAGGGCCTGGGCGTCGTCCTTGCGGCTGTAGCGATCGCCCAGCGTCAAAAACAAGTTGCCGTCCGGCGCCTGCACGATGCGGCAGCCAAAGTGCAACTGACTGGCCACCTTGGGCCGCTGGCTGAAAAGCACCTGCGCGTCACGCAACTGCGACGCACCGGGCGCCAGCGTGGCGCTGGCCAGGGCGGTGCTGTTGCCGCTGCCGCCGCTTTCGGGCGATGCGGGTTCTGAATAGCAAAAAAAGATGCGCCGGTTGCGCGCAAAGTCCGCATCGGTAATCACATCCAGCAACCCGCCCTGCCCGCCTGCAGCCACCCGCGGCAGCCCGGCCAGGGGCGGGCCCAGGCAACCGTCCGGCTCTACCACGCGCATGCGGCCAGGGCGCTCGGTGACCAGAAAACGCCCGTCCGGCAAAAAGGCCACCGCCCAAGGGTGGCTGAGGCCCTGCGCCACCACCTGCGCCTGCGCCTGGCTGCGGGCGGCGACGGGCTGAACGGGTTGCAGGGGTTGCGCGGATTGCATCGTGGCAGCCTGCTGGGCCAGCGCGGCGTTGCCCTTCAGCAGACTGAGCACAGCCATTGCTATGTAACTAAGAGCTGCCAGCGCTTGTTTTACCTGGGCTGTAGGCGGTTTTGATACTTTGTCCATCGGGCGAGTCCTCGTCTCAGCTGCGGGGTGTGCTGGAGGGGTGATTCAGCGGGTGTATCAGCGCCACGCTGGCACCCGGCCCGTGCATTGTGCGTGGCAGGGGCGCAGTGGCAAGACAGTGACGCCCTTTAATCGGGTGGCAGCTCCGAGCGGTAACCACCGAAAAGGCAATAAAGCTGCGTCTGAATGCCGATGGACTGACCGCCCAGTGTGCCAGCAGCTACGGCTGGCAGATTATGTGCGCTTATGCATCAAGTGACCACGTAGGAACAACGCAAGCATAACGTATGCGCTATCTCACGATTTTATATTTTCTGCTTGTCATTATGCTTTGCCCACAAATAAATTACCAGAACGCAGCAATCTAATTTCAAAACAAATAGCGCCAAGCTTAGGGACTCTCTGCACGAATCCCTGTACGATGTGGCTGAGCAAGCCTGAAGCTCAGACAATAAGCGCATGAAGCAAAGCAGCCTGGGCCTGAGCAACACCACCAAACGCACCCGCAAGCGCGAATTT
>NZ_JBFWLZ010000074.1:0-4501 GCF_050251835.1 Diaphorobacter sp.
CGACTCTTTCTTCATGAAGGCCGTGAGCTCGGCGCGCGTGGTGGGCTGGGGCGTCAGGCCGTGCTTGTTCAACGCGTCCTTCACGCCGGGGTCGTTGAGCACCTTGACGATTTCCTGGTTCCAGCGGTCCAGCAGGGGCGCGGGCGTCTTGCCCGGGGCCACAAAGGCGTACCAGTTCAGCGCCTCAAAGCCCGGAAAGCCCGACTCGGCCACGGTGGGAATATTGGGCAGATAGGCCGGGCGCGTCAGGCCCGTGGTGGCCAGCGGGATCAGCGCGCCCGACTCCACATGCGGCATGGCCGTGGGCGGCGCGGCAAAGTACGAGGTGATGCGCTCGCCCAGCAAGTCCTGCAGCGCGGGCGCGCCGCCCTTGTAGGGCACATGGGTCATGTCCACACCGGCGCGCTGGTTGAACAGCTCGCCCGCCAGGTGCGAGGCAGAGCCCGCGCCGGTGGACGCAAACTCCACGCTGCCGGGCTTCTTTTTCGACAGCTGGATGAACTCGGCCAGCGTCTTGGCGCCCGCCGCCTTGTGCACCACCAGCACGTTGGGGAAGTTGACGCCGCCCGACACCGCCGCCAGATCCTTGAACGGGTCGTAGGGCAGCTTCATGAGGTGCGGGGCAATCGTCAGCGGGCCCACCGAGCCGAACAGCAGCACCGTGCCATCCGGCGCCGCATTGGCCACGTACTGGTGGGCAATGTTGCCGCCCGCGCCGCCCTTGTTGTCCACCACCACCGACTGGCCGATGTTCTCGCCCAGCTTCTTGGCGATCAGGCGCGCAGCCGCATCGGCCGCGCCGCCGGCCGCAAAGCCCACCACCAGCGTGACCGGCTTCTTGGGCGGAAAGTCCTGCGCCAGCGCAGGGCTGCCAAAGGCCACGCAGGCGGCTGCCGCAGCAGCGGCCTGGATCAGGGTGCGTTTTTTCATGGTGGGGCTCCTCGTGTCGTTTTTAATGAAATATGGCTGTAGTCCAGGCAAACCGAGCGCTGGCAGCTATCGTTTTGGATGAAGGTCAGTCGCTACCCAGCCCGATGGGGCTGGGCTGGCGGCGCTCGGTGGCGTGGCGCAGCAACGCCGCCGTGCGGAACACGCCGTGGGCAAACTTGCCGTAGGGCAGCGTGGCAAACAGCGCCATCACCGCGCCCAGGTGCAGGCACAGCACCAGCGCCAGGGCGGGCAGCGCGGGCGGGGTGATGCGCACCAGCCACAGCGCCAGGCCGCTGGCGGCCACCAGGAACAGCAGGGCGATGAAGCCCAGGTCCATGGGCTTTTGCGCCGCGTCGCCATGCAGCGGGTGGCGCGCGCGCCTCAGTTGCCACAGGCGGGCGGTGCCCAGCACCAGCATCACGCCGCCCACTGCGCCCAGCAGCTTGGGGATGCTGGGCAGCTCGTACGGCGCCTGCCAGCCAAAGACGTAGTGGTACACCGTGGCCACACTGGTGGCGGCAAAGCACAGCATGAAGCCGTAGAACGTCAAATGGTGGGCGCGGCGGCGCTTGAGGGTGTAGGCGTCGTCCTCGTTGTGGCAGCCCTCGCCGTGGCCGCCGTCCAGGTATTTAAGGCGCAGCACGTCGTGCGTGGCCTCGGCGGCGGCGGGCGCGCTCACGTCCGCGCCGCCGGTGGCGGGCTTGACGTCCTTCCAGAAGCCGCGCACGCCCAGCGCCAGCGCCAGCACCACAAACAGGAACACCGGCGCAAACAGCCCCACCAGCAGGTTGTGCGGAAACAGGCTGTAGAAGTTGCCCTGCAGATCAGCGCCCCACAGCGCCCCCAGGCCGCCGCCCTGCAGCGCAGCGCCCAGCACCAGAAACAGCGTGAGCGCGGCCACCAGCGCCAGCGACAGCGTCAGGCCGTTGCGCTGGTACAGCCGCCCCAGCGCGGGCGGCCAGGCGTAGTCGGCATAGGTCTGGCCGCGCACCTGGGCCATGGCTTGCGGCACGTTGACGGCAAACTCGTGCGGCGGCGCGTACTGGCAGGCGTGCAGGCAGGCGCCGCAGTTGTGGCACAGGTTGGCCAGAAAGTGGATGTCGGCCTTGCCAAACTCCAGCCGCCGCGTCATGGCGGGGAACACGGCGCAAAAGCCCTCGCAGTAGCGGCAGGCGTTGCAGATCTGCATCTGGCGCGCCACCTCGGTTTCGGGGGCGGACAGCACGATGTCGCCGTTGGCCAGCGCCCGGGCGTCGCGCGTCAGGGCTTCAAGCGTTTGCATTGTTTGCTTCCATTTCTGTAGCTACCAGCGCTTGCAAAGATTGGGCTGGAGCCTGTTTTGCTGCCAAGGCGGCATTCACGCCCGCAATGCGACCGAATGCGGTGCCGATGCTCATGCCCACACCGGCGGTGTAGCCCTTGCCTAGCACGTTGCCGGCCATCATTTCGCCCGCGACAAACAGGTTGCTGCTGGGCTGGTTGTTGAAGCGCACGGCCGCCGTGTCGTCGGTGTGCAGCCCCAGGTAGGTGAAGGTGACGCCGGGCTTGAGCGCGTAGCCGTAGAACGGCCCGGTGTCGATGGGCCGCGCCCAGTGGGTTTTGGCGGGCGTGACGCCTTCGGTATGGCAATCGTCCAGCGCGGTGTGATCAAACCGGCCCACGCGGCAGGCGGCGTTGTAGGCATTGAGCGTGCGCATGAAGGTGTCCACCGGCAGGCCGAGTTTTTGCGCCAACTCGGGCAGGCTGTCGGCCTTGACGCCCGGAAACACCGGCGGCATGAAGCGGCCAATGGCCTTGGCGTCGATGATCGAATAGCCAATCTGCCCCGGCTGCTGCGCCACCAGGCGCCCCCAGATGGCGTAGCGCTTGGGCCAGAAGTCCTCGCCCTCGTCGTAAAAGCGCTCGCCGTCGCGGTTGACCACCACGCCCAGCGACACGCAGTCGATGCGCGTGCAGATGCCGCCGTCATAGAGCGGCGCGCGCGCGTCAATGGCCACCATGTGCGCCTGCGTGGGGTCGCCAATGCGGTCGGCGCCGTGGTCATCCAGCAGGTGCCGGAGCAACGTTCCCTTGTTGTAGGCCGTGCCGCGGATCAAAAAGTTGTCGGCCGGCCATTCGCCGCGCTCGTTCTGGCCCCAGGCCTCGCGCAGCCATTCGCGGTTGGACTCAAAGCCACCCGCGGCCAGCACGCAGGTCTTGGCGGTGATGCGCTGGCCTTTCACCCACGCGGCCTGAAACTGGCCGTTTTCGATCTCGATGCGATCCACGGGCGATTCGTAGCGGATCTGCACGCCGAGCTTTTCCGCGCTGCGGTAGTAGGCATTGACCAGCGCCTTGCCACCGCCCATGAAGAAGGCATTGGTGCGCGCCACATGCAGCGCACCCGACAGCGGCGGCTGAAAGTGCACGCCGTGCTTGCGCATCCAGGGCCGGCAATGGCCCGACGCGCGGATCGTCAGGCGCGCCAGGCGTTCGTTGGTCAGGCCACCGGTCACCTTGAGCAGGTCTTGCCAATATTCTTCTTCGGGATAGGCCTCGACCAGCACGTCCTGCGGCGCATCGTGCATGCAGCGCAGGTTGCGCGTGTGGCCGGAGTTGCCGCCGCGCCAGGCGCGCGGGGCCGATTCGAGCAGCAGCACGCTGGCACCGGCCTCGCGTGCCATCAGCGCGGCGCACAGGGCGGCGTTACCGCCGCCAATCACCAGGACGTCGGGGCTCATGGACAAGTTCTTTTCATCATTCATGGGGGTAGGGGAATGTAGAAAGAACACCGCCGCTTGCGCAGATACCCCACGGGCATGACCCCATCACGGATCGTGATGGGCTGCCGACTGCCTGATCGTTCAGAGCGCCAGCGTGGCGCCAATCCACCGGCCCGACTGCACCAGCTCGCGCACGCAGTCGCCCAGCACCACGCGCGCGGCCAGCGCGGCGGGCGAAAGCTCGTCGTCCGACAGGCTGCACAGCGCGGCCGGCCGACTGGCGGGGCCGTCTTCGACCTCTGCCAGCACAAAGCGCTGCGCCGCGTCGGGGTAGCGCCCCACCGCGGCCCAGGGCTGGATGGTGCTGCCCAGGCCCATGTCCACGGCATCCATCAGCAGCGCCAGCGAATCAATCTCCATGGCGATGCGCGGCGCCACGCGGGCCTGGGCAAAGGCGGCGTCCAGCCGGCTGCGCAGGCCGTGCGGGCCGGTGGGCAGGATCAGCGGCTCATCACCCAGCTGCGCCAGCGCCACCTTGCCCGTGAGTGCGGGCGCCTGCGCTGGGTGGCGGGCCGAGCGGATCAGGAACAGGCGTTCTTCAAGCAGCGGCAGCACGCTCCAACGGCGCGCGGGCTGGGTGTCGAACAGCACGGCCAGATCAAGCTGGCGCGCATTGAGCATGTTGGACAGGTGGCCCGACAGGCTGCCCACCATGTGCAGCCGCACGTCGGGGTAGCGCTGGTGCATGGCGCGCATCAGCGGCACGCCCAGCACCGAAGCCGTGGTGGGCGACAGCCCCACGCTGACGCTGCCCGTCAGCCGCGCCTGCTGCGCCGCACGCGCGGCCTGGTCGGCATGGCGCAGCGCCA
>NZ_JBFWLZ010000075.1:0-4351 GCF_050251835.1 Diaphorobacter sp.
TTTTCCAGCCCTTCGTTGATGGCAAAGCTGCCGTCCAGGTGCGGGTCGTTGATGTAGCCCTTCCAGCCCACGGTGGTGCGCGGCTTTTCAAAATACACGCGCATCACGATGAGCAGGTCTTGCGCCAGCGCGTCGGCCTGGGTTTTCAGCAGGTGCGCGTATTCGATGGCCTGGTCATGGTCGTGGATGGAGCATGGCCCCACCACGACGATCAGGCGGTCGTCCTGCCCATGCAGCACGCGCGACAGCTGCAGGCGGCTGCCCTCCACCAGCGCCTGCGCGGCATCGGGCGCGGGCAGCCATTCCTGCAGCAGCGCGGGTGTGATGAGGGGGCGCACGGCCTTGATGCGCAGGTCGTCGATGCGCGTGGTGTCGTGCGTGGTGAGGGGGTGTGCGAGGCGTTCGGTCAGGGTCATGATGCCCTGATTGTCGCGCCCGGCGAGCAGGGCATGCTGTCAGGGGCGCCTGAAGCTGGCGACCTGCTGCGACCAGTAGCGCGAGCGCAGGTGATCCAGCCGCACGGTGCCGCCCGTCGATGGCGCATGCACGAAGCGCCCCTCGCCCACGTAGATGCCCGCATGCGTGGCGCGGTCGCGGCCAAACACCACCAGGTCGCCGGTGCGCAGCTCATCCGTGTCCACCGGCTGGCCAAAGCTGCTGAGCTGGGCTACCGTGCGCGGCGGCGCCACGCCGGCGCGGCTGGTGTACACGTAGCCGATCAGGCCGCTGCAGTCAAAGCCGCTGTCGGGCGTGTTGCCGCCATAGCGGTAGGGCGTGCCCACCAGGCCCAGCGCATGGATGGCAATGTCGCTGGACTGCTCGGGCGTCAGGCGCGAATAGGCCGTGGGGCTGGCGGTGGACGCGCGCTGCGATGCTCGTTGTGATGAGCGCGGCGCAGTGCCGCAGCCCACGGCCAGCAGCGCAGAGCACAGGATGAGGCAGCGGCGGTGATGGACTTGCATGGCGCAAAGCGTAGCAGCCAGCGGCGATGGCGGGTAGTGCCTGGGCTTTTCTGGCAGGTGCCGCAGCCCTCAGCCCGGCACCTGCCCCTGCGCATCGACGACATGCGTCTGGCGCAGCAGCAGTCTGTCCATGGCGTGGCGCGATGTGCGTTGCAACTGCACCAGCAGCCCATGGCCGGGCCAGTCCAGGCCGTAGCGCTGGCACAGCTCGCGCTGCATACGCGCCAGCAGGGCGGCGGCCATTTCGGCGTCGGCCAGCGCGCGGTGGGCGCGGCCGGTGCGCGGCAGGCCCAGGTGGTCGATCAGGCGGCCCAGCTTGTGGCTGGGCGCCTCGGGGAACACCCGGCGCGACAGCAGCACCGTGCAGGCAAACGGCTGGGGCGCGGCCAGCCCGGCGTGCTGCAGCTCGGCCTGCCAGAACTTGCTGTCAAACGCCGCGTTGTACGCCACCATGGGCGCGTCGCCCACAAAGCGCGCGGCCTCGCGCATCACCGCCTCGGCGGCCGGGGCGGTATCCAGCATGGCGTTGGTGATGCCCGTCAGCTGCGCGATGAAGGGCGGTATGGGCACGCCAGTGCGCATCAGGCTGTCAAAACGGTCCACCACGCGCTCGCCCTCCAGCAGCACGATGGCCACCTCGGTGGCGCGCGCGCCCTGGGCGGGCGTCATGCCGGTGGTCTCGAAGTCGATGACGGCGATGGGGCTGGGCATGAGGGTGTTTTTTGGCTCTGGCGCCCGCTGCGCGTGCGCTGCCAGCTATCAAAAAAGGAGTTTCAAGCCTTCTTCAGAAACTCGGACTTGAGCAGCATGCTGCCCAGCTCGGTCTTGCAGTCCACGTTGTGGCCATCGGCGCCGTCCACCAGGCGTATGCCCTTGATCTTGCTGCCCTTTTTCAGCACCGAGGACGAGCCCTTGACTTTCAGGTCCTTCACCAGGATCACCGCGTCGCCGTCGTGCAGCGGGTTGCCGTGGGCGTCGAGCACGGGGGCGTCGGCTTCGGCGCTGTCGGCTGCGGCGGGCGCGATGGGCCATTCATGCGCGCAGTCGGGGCAGATGTAGTGCTCGCCGTCGGCGTAGGTGTGGTCCATGCCGCATTGGGGGCAGGTGGGAAAGTCGGTCATGTTCAGGCTCCTTGGGGGGGTGTGGGATGGATGCCCGATCAGGCCGCGCGCCGCTGCAGCGTGAAGGGCGGCAGGCCGGCCAGCAGGCGCTGGCCGTAGCCGGTGCGCACCAGGCGCTTGTCGTAGCAATAGACATGGGCGCGGTCTTCTTCGGTGCGGATGGCGCGGCCCACCCACTGGGCCAGGCGGATAGCGGTGGCGGGCACCACCAGTTCGCTGAACGGGTCGCGCCCTGCCCCGCGCAGCCATTCGGCGCGGGCCTCGTCCACGGGGTCGTCGGGCGGGGCAAAGGGCAGTTTGGTGATGAACAGCGACTCGCACAGCCTGCCGGGCAGGTCCAGCCCTTCGCCAAACGACTGCATGCCGAAGACGATGGACGGCAGGCCGTCCGCCACGCGCTCGCGGTGGCGTGCCAGCAGCTGCGGGCGCGGCAGCGTGCCCTGCACCAGCACGGCGGCGCGCATGGCGGTGGGCAGCATGTCCACGGCCTGGCGCATCTGCTCGCGCGAGGTGAACAGCACCAGCGCCCCGGCCTCGACCAGGGCCAGATCGCTCAGCAGCGCGTCCACCATCTCGGCGGTGAAGGCCTGGGCGTCGCGCGGCTCGGCGCGGGTTTCGGTGGCCACCAGCGTGCCCTGGCTGGCATAGTCAAACGGGCTGGGCACGGCCAGGGTGGTGACGGCTTCGTCGCCAAACAGGCCCGATTCGCGCAGAAAAAAGTCGAACTGCCCGCAACTGGTGAGCGTGGCCGATGTCAGCACCGCGCCGCGCACTGCGGACCACAGGTGGTTGCGCAGCGTGTTGCCGGGCAGCACCGGGCTGGCATGCGCGCGCACGACGATGAAGTCGCCATCGACCTCCAGCGTGAACCACTTGGCGGCCGGAACGGCTCCTTCAGGCGCGTCCTGCAGCAGCAGCTGGGCGGCGGCATGCAAGCCTTCCAGCCGCGGCGCCAGCACGCCGATCTGCGCGTACAGCTGCGACAGGCGCCGCGCCTCGTCGGGCTTGTCGCGCATCTCGCTGCGCAGCGCCTTGGCGATGGCGCGCAGCGCCTCCAGAAAGCCCCCGGCATGGTGGGCGGCCTGGCTGAAGGGCTCCACCAGCGCATCGGGCAGCTGGCCGCCGGGCACGCGCGCGCGCGTGGGCATGGCGGGCGCAAATTGGCGGCGGCCCGGCGCGGGCGCGCGCAATTGCTCGCCGTACACGTCCATCACCAGCCGGGCGGCGTCTTGCAGCGCGGCGCGCAGGCGCGCTGCGTGGTTGGGGATGTCGGCAATTTCTTCCACCTCTACCAGCTGGCCGATGCGCAGCGCGCGGCTGGCCAGCTTGTCGATCCAGGTCAGGCGCGACAGGTCGGCCTCGCAGGCAAATTGCTGCAGCGCGGTGGCGGGCAGGTGGTGCGCCTCGTCGATCACCAGCAGGCAGTTGTCCAGCTCGGGCAGCAGCCGCGCGCCGATGGACGACAGCAGCAGGTCATGGTTGGCCACGATGACCTGCGCGGCCACCAGCTGCTTGCGCCGGTCGTAGTAGGTGCACTGGCCAAACAGCGGGCAGTGCTTGCCGGTGCAGCTGCTGGCCTCGGCCGCCACGGGGCTCCAGGCCTCGGGCTCGGGCGGGGTGTCCAGGGTGTCGCGGTCGCCGTCCCAGTCGCCAGCGGCCAGGGTGTCGGCCATGCTGGCGTAGTACTGCATGCGCGCCTCGCTGTCGTGCTGCGGGCGCTGGCGGTGCTGGGCGGCTTCTTCGGGGAACAGGTCGTCGTCGGGCAGGTCGCCGTCGCCCGTGCCCGCGGCGCCTCCGGCCAGGCGCTCCAGCTTGAGCTTGCACACATAGCGCCCGCGGCCCTTGGCCAGCGCGAAGGCAAAGGGCTGGTCCATGCGCGCGGCCAGCGCCGGCAGGTCTTTGTGCACCAGCTGCTCTTGCAGCGCCACGGTGGCGGTGGAGATCAGCACCCGCGTGCCGCGCGCCAGCGCCATGGCAGTCGCCGGCACGCTGTAGGCCAGCGACTTGCCCACGCCGGTGCCGGCTTGCACCACGGCAATGGCGCGCCGGGGCTGCGCGTCGGCGCCGTCCTCGTCGCTGCCGCCATCGTCCAGCTTGCCCAGCTGTGCGTGGGCGAAGGTGTGCGCCACCTGCTCGGCCATGCGCCGCTGGCCCTCGCGCACGCGAAAGCCCGCCGTGGACTGGACCACCGCCTCGAACGATTGCAGGGCCTGGTCGGCCCACGGCTGTGCGGACATGGAAGGTTTGCGTGCTGGTGATGAAGGGTGG
>NZ_JBFWLZ010000076.1:0-4290 GCF_050251835.1 Diaphorobacter sp.
GGCGAGCCACAGGCAGACGCCGTGCGCTGGCCGCTGAACCGCGCCGAGGCGCTGGCCTGTCTGGAAGCGTTCATCACCCACGCCCTGCCGCACTTTGGTGACTATGAAGACGCCATGGCCAGCCAGGCACCGCGCCTGTTCCATTCTCTGCTGTCGTTTGCGTTGAACGTGAAGATGCTGCACCCGCTGGAAGTGCTGCAGCGCGCCGAGGCCGCCTGGCACGCCGGGCACGCCCCGCTGGCCGCGGTGGAAGGCTTTGTGCGCCAGATTCTGGGCTGGCGCGAATACGTGCGCGGCATCTACTGGGCGCACATGCCGGGGTACGAGCAGCACAATGCGCTGGACCACCACCTGCCGCTGCCGCACTGGTTCTGGAGCGGGGACACGCGCATGCGCTGCCTGCAGCTGGCCATCCGCCAGTCGCTGCAGACGGCCCACGCCCATCACATCCAGCGGCTGATGGTGATTGGCAACTTTGCCCTGCTGGCAGGGCTGGACCCGGCCGCGCTGCACCGCTGGTACCTGGGCATCTACATCGACGCTTTCGAGTGGGTGGAGCTGCCCAACACCCTGGGCATGAGCCAGCGCGCCGACGGCGGCATCATCGCCACCAAGCCTTACGTCAGCAGCGCCGCCTACCTGCAGCGCATGGGCGACTATTGCCAGGGCTGCGCCTACGACCCCAAGCAAAAAACCGGCGAGCGTGCCTGCCCCTTCAACGCCCTGTACTGGGACTTTTTTGCGCGCCATGCCGAGGCGCTGGGCGCCAACCACCGGCTGGCGCTGGTGTACCGCCAGTGGCAAAAAATGCCGCCCGAGCAGCAAACCGCCCTGCGCGCACACGCACAGCAGGTGCGCCTGCAGCTCGACAGCCTGTAACCACCACCCCACAAGGCCTGCCATGCAATCACTGCCCACTGGATACCGCGCCCTCATCCTGGGCGCCACCGGCGCCATTGGCGGCGCCTTGGCCGCACAGCTGGCGGCAGACCCACGCTGCGCCCAGGTGGTTGCCCTGGGCCGCCACAGCGCGCCCGCCATCGACTTTGATGCACCGGACTCCATCGCCGCAGCCGCAGACGCGCTGCGCCCGCAAGGCCCCTGGCACCTGATCGTGGTGGCCACCGGCATGCTCAGCGGCCCTACCGGCGGCCCCGAAAAACGGCTGGCCGACCTGAATGCCACGCACCTGGCGGCCAGCTTCGCCACCAATGCCATCGGCCCGGCGCTGGTGCTGACGCATTTCGCCCCGCAGCTGGCCAAGGGGGCACGCAGCCTGCTGGCGGTACTGTCGGCCAGGGTGGGCAGCATCGGCGACAACCGCCTGGGTGGCTGGTACAGCTACCGGGCTTCCAAGGCGGCGCTGAACATGCTGCTCAAGACCGCATCGATTGAAATGGCCCGCACCCACCCCCAGGCCGTGCTGGCGGCCCTGCACCCGGGCACCGTGGATTCGGCGCTGTCGGCACCGTTTCGCGGGGCGCAGATCGGCCGCCCGCCCGCCACTGCCGCGCAGGACCTGCTGGCAGTGCTCGATGGCCTGCAGCCCCAAGACAGCGGCGGCTTCTGGGCCTACGATGGCCAGCGCCTGCCCTGGTAGATCGCCCGATACCGCAACGCATTCCTACGCATTCCCAAGGAGAACCCCATGCGCATTCTGCTCACCGGCGGCACAGGCCTGATCGGCCGTGCCCTGTGCCAGCACTGGCAACAGCAAGGCCACCAGCTATGGGTGTGGAGCCGCAGCCCCCATCAGGTGCCCGCGCTGTGCAGCGGCGCCACCGGCATCGCGCAACTGGCAGAGCTGGAGGGCGCGCCCTCGCTGGATGCCGTGGTCAACCTGGCGGGCGCGCCCATCGCCGACCGCCCCTGGACCGCCGCGCGGCGCGACCTGCTGTGGCGCAGCCGCGTGGACCTGACGCGCGCCCTGGTGGACTGGATGGGCCGCCAGCCCACGCCCCCGCGCGCGCTGCTGTCGGCATCGGCCGTGGGGCTGTACGGCGACTGCGGCGAACAGCCCGTGGACGAGGACAGCCCCCCGGGGATGGCCGACTTTGGCAGCCGCCTGTGCGCCGCCTGGGAGCAAGAAGCCGAGCGCGCCCGGCAGTGGCAGGTGCGCGTCGCGGTGCTGCGCCTGGCCCCGGTGCTGGCGGGCCGCGGCGGCATGCTGGCGCGGCTGGTGCCGCCTTTCAAACTGGGGCTGGGCGGCCGCCTGGGCAGCGGACGGCAATGGATGCCCTGGATACACATCGACGACGTCGTGGGCCTGTTCGACCACCTGCTGCAGCGCCCGGACTGCGCCGGCGCCTACAACGCCTGCGCGCCTGAGCAGGCGCGCAATGCGAACTTCACCCGCGCCCTGGGGCGCGCGCTGCACCGCCCCGCGCTGCTGCCCGCGCCGGCCTGGGCGCTGCGCCTGGCGCTGGGCGAAATGGCCGTGCTGCTGCTGGGCGGCCAACGCCTGCAGCCACGCCGCACGCTGGAGGCCGGCTACCGCTTTCGCCACCCGTCGCTGCAGGCCGCGCTGTCGGGCCTGCTGGATCCCGCAGCGTCATCGGCGCCACCTGCGGCCGAGCGTTGATCAGTTCAATGCTATTGTTTTAATAGCATTCAGCGCTTGATTTACAAGCGCCAACAGCCTATTTTGGCTTGCATTTACCAATGCCGCCCACCCTACGCAGGCCTGGCGCTGCGGTCATCCGTTGAAGTGGTCAGCCCTATAGCTGCCGGTGGTGCAACGACCAGATCAGATGTTTTTCGCATAAATAACTGAACTTTCAATAGTTTCAGTTTTGAATAGCGCCTCCCAGAATGAGTGTTATCGGTGATTCACACCGATCCCCCATTCATACCCAGAGGCCCCCATGAATTTCAAGCGCATCCTGATCAAGCTTCCCATCGCTGCTGGACTGACCAGCGTTATCGCCTTGACGGCACAACCGTCGTTTGCGCAATCCGTGAACCTGCTCAACGTGTCGTACGACCCGACGCGCGAACTGTATGTGGAATACAACCAGGCTTTCGCCAAGCACTGGAAGACCAAGACCGGCCAGGACGTAACCATCAAACAAAGCCACGGCGGCTCGGGCAAGCAGGCACGGTCGGTGATCGATGGGCTGGAGGCCGATGTGGTGACGCTGGCACTGGCAGGCGACGTGGACGCCTTGCACAACAACGGCGGCTGGATTCCGAAGGACTGGCAAAAGCGCCTGCCGCACAACAGCTCACCCTACACCTCCACCATCGTGCTGGTGGTGCGCCAGGGCAATCCCAAGGGCATCCGCGACTGGGATGACCTCGTCAAGCCCGGCATCAGCGTGATCACGCCCAACCCCAAGACGTCAGGCGGCGCGCGCTGGAACTATCTGGCAGCGTGGGAATTTGCCAAGCGCAAGTACGGTGGCGACGGCAAGGCCAAAGAGTTCGTCGCCAAGCTGTACGCCAATGTGCCCGTGCTGGATACCGGCGCCCGTGGCTCGTCCATCACCTTTGCGCAGCGCAATCAGGGCGATGTGTTCATCAGCTGGGAAAACGAGGCCTATCTGCTGGAAAAAGAGTTCGGCAGCAAGGTCGATTTTGTCTATCCGTCGCTCTCGATCCTGGCCGAACCCCCGGTGACGGTGGTGGACAAGAACGTGGACAAAAAGGGCACGCGCGCCGTGGCCGAGGAGTACCTCAAGTACCTCTACACCGAAGAAGCCCAGGACATCATCGGCAAGCACTTCTACCGCCCCACTTCAGCCAAGGCACAGGCCAAATACGCCAGGCAGCTGCCCAAGATCAACCTGTTCACCATCGATCAGGCCTTCGGCGGATGGGAGAAGGCCGCCAGAGACCACTTTGCCGATGGCGCCGCGTTCGACCAGATCTACACCCGCAAGTAGGCGGGCAACCTCTGCGGCGCTGACAAGTCATGCGCTGCAGCCCCTGTCAAGGTAGCGTTACCACCACCCTACGCCGGGCGGCACGTGGGCTGCTGACGGATGTGGATTGGCAGGGCGCACAAGACCTGGCCAGACGCCCGACACGCCCGGAAAAAGCTGGAACGGCTTCCAACTCAAGGCAGCGACCCGGCAATTTCAGCCACAAAACAAAAAACCGCTACGCTTTTAAAAGCTGTAGCGGCTTGTTCTACGAGAGATGTAACTGGAGGCGCGGCCCGGAGTCGAACCGGGCTAAACGGATTTGCAATCCGGTGCATAACCGCTTTGCTACCGCGCCAAACTCCGATGACCGATAAAAAAGGGGAGCGATTGCTTCCCCTTTTTCAATAAATGCTGGAGCGGGAAA
>NZ_JBFWLZ010000077.1:0-3971 GCF_050251835.1 Diaphorobacter sp.
GCGCCGCTGGCCCTCGCGCACGCGAAAGCCCGCCGTGGACTGGACCACCGCCTCGAACGATTGCAGGGCCTGGTCGGCCCACGGCTGTGCGGACATGGAAGGTTTGCGTGCTGGTGATGAAGGGTGGGGCTGGACAGGTGGTGCCATCGCGGGCGCCACTGTGCTTTCATCCAGTCATGGTAACCCATGCCATGCGGCCACCGGACGATGCGGTTTTTTGCTCTTATTGTTGTAGCTGCCAGCGATTGAGCGGCATGGCATGGGTTCCGATCCAGCTTGTCCAAGCGCCGCCGATGATCGCCCTGGCGCCGCCCGCGCCACGCCCGCCGGGGCGCTACAGTTGGGGGCATGCATGACGAGATGACCGCCCAATCCACCACCTGCCTCTTGCGCATCCACGGCCTGGTGCAAGGGGTTTATTACCGAAAATCCATGACCGAAGCCGCCCAGCGACTGGGTGTGCAGGGCTGGGTGCGCAACCGCAGCGACGGCAGCGTCGAAGCCCTGGTTGCAGGCCCAGCCCATGCGGTGCAGGCACTGATCGAATGGGCGCATGAGGGCCCGCCCGCCGCCCGCGTGGACCGTGTGCAGGTGCAAGACGCGCCGCCGCACGAGTCGCCCGGTGAAGCGTTGCGGGGCTTTGTGCAGCGCGAGACGATCTAGACCAAAAAAGGCCTTGAGTCCACATCAATCAAGCGCCAGCAGCTATTGTTTTTGTAATACATGCCCCGTTTTTACTGCCCCCTGCCCCTGTCCGCCGGCCTGCAGACCGCGCTGCCCGACACCGCCGCGCGCCATGTGCAGGTGCTGCGCCTGCAACCGGGCGATGCCATCACGCTGTTCAACGGCGAAGGCGGCGAGTGGGCCGCCAGCATCACGCGCATGGGCCGCAGCGATGTGCAGGTGCAGCTGATCGACCATGCCCCCGTGGAGCGCGAAGCCGCGCGCGCCGTGCACCTGGCCGTGGGCATGCCCGCCAACGAGCGCATGGACTGGCTGGTGGAAAAAGCCACCGAGCTGGGCGCCGCCAGCATCCAGCCGATTGCCGCGGCGCGCAGCGTGCTCAAGCTGGCCGGCGAGCGTGCCGCCAAGCGCCAGGCGCACTGGCAGGCGATTGCCGTGGCCGCGTGCGAGCAGTGCGGACGCAACCGCGTGCCCACCGTACATGCCCCGCTGGCGCTGGCCGACTGGCTGCGCCAGTGCGGTGCGCAGGGCAGCGCGCGCCTGCTGCTGTCGCTGCGCCGCGGCAGCCGCCCGCTGCGCGAAGCCGTGGGCGACGCCGGTGCGGCCTGGGTGCTGCACGGCCCCGAGGGCGGCCTGACCACGCAGGAAGAAGACGCCGCCCTGGCCGCAGGCTTTGCCCCCGCCAGCCTGGGCCCGCGTGTGCTGCGTGCCGAGACGGCATCTGTGGCCGCGCTGGCGCTACTGGGTCTGGGCTGATTGCGCCATTGCCGCGCAGGCGGGCATCCACCGCGGTGACGATTGAACGGCCTGCGCGGGGCCTGGGCGCCCTGCCCCGGCCTCAGGCCGCACGGGCTTGGCGCGTCGGCAGGGCCGGACAGCGCTGATCCAGCCACTGCCGCAGCGCGGCGAACACGGGTGCGGCGTGGGTCTCGTTGAAGACCTCGTGGTACAGACCGGCAAAGCCGTGCGCCTGCACCACGCCCGCGGGCGCCGCCGCGGCAAAGGCACGGCTGCCGGCGGGGTTGACGATGCGGTCGTCCTCGCCCCACAGCAACAGGGTGGGCACCGTCCAGCGCGCGGCGCATGCCAGCGTGGCGGGGCCGGCGTCGGCAATGAAGCGCGCCAGCCGTGCGCTGATGCGGTCGTGGCAGCGGCGGTCGGCCCGGTAGGCGGCCACCACGGCCGGGTCGTGCGAGAGGTGTTCGGGGTTCAGCCCGTTGCCCACGCTCAGGTTGGGCAGCAGCCTTGGCAGCGTGGCCAGCAGCAGTTGTTGCAGCGGGTTCAAAAAGGGGGCCAGCGCGGGTGACGAGAGCACCAGCGCGTCCACCGGGCGCAGGTGGTGCGCCACCAGGCTGGCAGCCACCAGACCGCCCATGCTGTGGCCCAGCAGCACCAGCGGCTCCGCCGGGCGCAGGCGCGTGCGGGTGGCATCCATCAGGTCGGCCAGGTCGTCGAGCAGGCGCAGGTCGCTGGTCAGGCCGCCGCGCGGGCCGCTGGAGTCGCCGTGGCCGTAATGGTCGTAGCCGCGCACGGCAAAGCCCCAGGCGTTCAGGCGCTGCGCCAGCGCGTCGTAACGGCCGGCGTGCTCGCCCAGGCCGTGCACCAGCAGCACGGCGCCGCGGCGCCGGCCGGGCGCCAGCGGCCAGTCCTGCACGGCCAGGTTTTCGCCGTCGCTGGCGGTGAAGGGGCGCAGCGTGGGCTCGTTCAGTTCCTGCATGGGGCCGGGCGGGGTGTGGTCAGTTGCCCATCAGGCCTGGACGGTGGCGGGCATGCTGGCGATCACCTGGGCCACGGCGGCGGTGAGGCGCTTGGCATAGGGCACATGCAGGAACTCGTTGGGCCCGTGGGCATTGCTCTTGGGGCCGAGCACACCGCAGACCATCATTTGCGCGTCTGGGAAGCCCTGGCTGAGCATGTTCATCAGCGGAATGGTGCCGCCCTGGCCGATGTAGCCGCAGGGCGCGCCGTAATAGGCCTGGCTGGCGGCGTTGAGCGCCTGCTCGAACCACGGGGCGACGGCCGGCGCGTTCCAGCCGCTGGCCGCGCCGTCGGGCGCGAAGGTGACCTTGGCCTGGTAGGGCGCGTTGTCTTCCAGCAGGACCTTCATTTCCTGCACGCAGGCAGCGGCGTCCACCAGCGGGGGCAGGCGCAGGCTGAGCTTGAAGGCGGTGTAGGGGCGCAGCACGTTGCCTGCGTCCTTCAGGGCCGGGAAACCCTCGGCGCCGGTGACGGACAGCGTGGGCTCCCAGGTGCGCTTGATCAGGGCCTGCACCGGGTCGGTGGTGGTGGGCAGGGCAAAGGCGCTGCTGCCGCCGCAGTCGGCATGCGCCCACGGAAAGCGCCGCCACACCTCTTCGCCCAGGATGGCAGCCGTGGCGCGCGCCTGCGCCAGGCGATCGGCGGGCACCTCGCAGTGAAAGCGTGCGGGCAGCAGGCGGCCGGTGGCGCTGTCTTCGAGCCGGTCCAGCACCTGGCGCATGATGCGAAACGACGAGGGCACCAGGCCCGAAGCGTCGCCCGAGTGCACGCCCTCGGTGAGTATCTCGACCTTGAGCGTGCCGCTGGCCACGCCGCGCAGGCTGGTGGTGAGCCACAGCTGGTCGTAGTTGCCCGCGCCCGAGTCCAGGCAGATGACCAGGGCCACGTTTCCCAAGCGCGTGCGCAGCGCGTCGATGTAGGGCAGCAGGTCGGCCGAGCCGCTTTCTTCGCAGGTTTCGATCAGGCCGACGATGCGCGGGTGCGGCAGGTTCTGGCGCTTCAGTTCCTGCACCGCAGCAATGCTGGCGTACACCGCATAGCCGTCGTCGGCGCCGCCGCGGCCGTAGAGCTTGCCGTCCTCGTACTTGGGCGTCCAGGGCCCCAGGTCGGCGCGCCAGCCTTCAAACTCGGGCTGCTTGTCCAGGTGGCCGTACATCAGCACGGTGGGGGGTACGGTCTGCGAGTGCTGCGCCTGGGTGGCGGCCACTTCAAAGAACAGCACCGGCGTGCGACCGGGCAGGCGCACTATTTCCAGCTGCAGGCCCGGCACCTTTTGCGCCTCGACCCACTGCGCGGCGTTGCGCAGCACGGTCTCCAGGTGGCCCTGCTCGCGCCAGTCGGGCGCAAAGCCGGGCGATTTGGCGGGGATGCGTATGTAGTCGGTGAGCTGCTGCAGGATGTTGTCGTCCCACATGCGCCCCACGCGTTCGAGGGCAAGGGCAGCGTCCAGGGCAGTGGCGGGCAGGCGGTCGTTCATGGCAGAACCTCTGGCGAAGCGCATTAGGCGCAAAAATCGCAGGATACGCCAA
>NZ_JBFWLZ010000078.1:0-3335 GCF_050251835.1 Diaphorobacter sp.
AACCGAGAAACAAAACAAGGCAGGTTTTTTATCAACCTCTCGCTGTTGCTTGCCAACCGCTAGGGCTGAATTTTCATGCAGAGAGCCTGCTAGTATACACTGAAAATGAAAGTGACCTATCTTTCTTTTTTATGACGTGTCACTGCCGAATGCAGTGCCTCGACGAACAGTGCGGCGACGTCACATCCCGTCTGATCGAAGATCTCCTGGAAACAGGTGGGGCTGGTGACATTGATCTCGGTAACGCAGTCGCCGATCACATCAACACCAGCAAGCAACAGGCCGCGCTCGCGCAGCACAGCGCCCAATGCATTGCCGATCTCTTGATCGCGAGCAGATAGAGGACGGGCGACGCCAAGCCCGCCTGCCGCCAGGTTACCGCGCACTTCGGAACCCTGCGGGATGCGCGCCAAGGAATAGGGCACCGGAGTGCCGTCGATGATGAGGACACGCTTGTCGCCGTCGACGATCTCGGGCAAGAACTTTTGCACCATCACGCTTTGACTGCCATCTTGATTCAGCGTTTCGATGATGCTGCCCAGATTCAAGCCATCGGGACCGACACGAAAGATGCCCTTGCCGCCCATGCCGTCCAGAGGCTTGAGGATGATGTCGCGATGCTCCGCATGAAAACTGCGGATGTCCTGCGCATCGCGCGTCACCAACGTGGGGCCGATGAACTGCGGAAACTCCATGATGGCCAGCTTTTCCGGATGGTCACGCAGCGCACGCGGTTTATTGAAAACACACGCGCCCTCGCGCTCGGCCTGCTCCAGCAGGTGCGTGGCATAAAAGTACTCACTGTCGAACGGCGGATCCTTACGCATGAGCACGGCGTCGAAACCTACAAGCTCTGCGGCCCGGGCGGCAGCGGCGTTAAACCAGTCAACAGGATGCCCCGTGAGGGTGATGTCGCGCACCTGGGCTGTGACCTTGCCTCCACGCTGCCAATGCATGTGACGGGGCTCGCACACCGCCAGCGTGTGGCCGCGGCGCTGGGCCTCGCGCATCATGGCGAACGTGGTGTCCTTGTGGATCTTGAATTGCTCGAGAGGGTCGGCGACGAAGAGAAGATTCATGGAATGCAAGATGCAAGGGGTGTTGCAGAGACGGGAACCCTAGCGCGGAGCTTCGGTACCCCGCGGGCGACCGTAATGTTGCACAAATAGCGCAATGGCGCCGGCAACCACGCCCCAAAACGCCGAGCCGATGCCGGCTATCGTTACGCCGCTGAGCGTGACTAGGAAGGTGATGATCGCCGCCTCGCGATGCGTTTCAGCCTGCAGCGCACCCGCCAGTCCGCCACCGATGGTGCCCAGCAGCGCCAGCCCAGCTATAGCCGCCACCAGTTCGCGGGGAAACGCCGTCAGCAGCCCTGCGACCACCGCGCCAAAGGCGCCCACTGCGATGTACAGCAGCCCGCATGACGCGGCAGCGGTGTAGCGCCGCGCGCGGTCGGGGTGCGCCTCGGGGCCCATGCACATGGCCGCGGTGATGGCGCTGAAGTTGAGGGCGAATGCGCCAAACGGTGCCAGCACCAGAGTGACCATGCCAGTCATGGTGATCAGCCTCGACACGGGCAACTGGTAGCCCATCGCCCGCATGACCGCCACGCCAGGCAAATTTTGCGAGGCCATGGTGACGATGAACAGCGGCAAGGCCAGGCTCATGATGGCCTGCAGGTCGAATCGGGGCGCCGTGAAGACCGGCACGGCTGGCGCCCATTGCACGGCAGCCCAGCGCATTTGCCCGCTGGCAGCCGCACAGGCCACGCCTGCCGCCAAGGTCAGCACCACGGCATAGCGCGGCAGCCACCGTCGGGCAAGCAGATATGCCAGCGACATCCACAACACCAGCGGCAGCGCCGTCTGCAGCGCCTCAAAGGCCTGCATGCCAAAGCGCGCCAGCACTCCGGCCAGCAGGGCCGAGGCCAACTCGATAGGGATGCGAGTCATCATCCGCTCAAACCATCCCGTGGCTCCCGCCAGGGTGATGAGCAGCGCGCAGACCATGAAAGCGCCGACCGCCTCGGCCATGCTGAAGCCACCCGCCATGCCGGCCGTTGCAAGCACGGCCGCGCCGGGCGTGGACCAGGCGACCATCACCGGCTGGCGCAGGATGAGCGAGGGCACCAGCGTGCACAGGCCCATGCCCAAGCCCAGCGCCCACATCCAGGAGGCGATCAGCTCGGGCGTTGCGCCAAAGGCCTGTGCTGCCTGGAACACGATGGCCACTGAGCTGGTGACGCCCACCAACACAGCCACAAAGCCGGCAGCCAACGTGGACAGGCTCAGGTCTTTGAAGAACTGCATGTCGAGTGATTGTGATGTGGGCCCGTTGTGAGGATGCCGCCCAAGAATTCAAAAATGATAGCTGCCAGCGCTTGTCTTTAAAGGGCTAACGGGCCAAAAAGACCAAAAGACTCAGATCTCCACCTTGGAGCCCAGCTCCACCACGGCATTGCTGGGCAGATGCAGAAAAGCCGCCACGCCGCTGGCGTTGTGGTGCATTTGCGCAAACAGCCTCTGGCGCCACGGGGCCATGCCTTCGCCAAAGGTGGGCACGACCACGTCGCGCGACAAGAAGTAGCTGGTGCGCATGGAATCCAGCTCGCAGCCGCGTCCGTGCATCAGGCGCAGCGCACCGGGCAGATCCAGCTCGTTCTTGAATCCGTAGTTCACCGCGACCTGCCAGAAGTCCCCGCCCAGGGACCGCACCTGCAGGCGCTGATCCAGGCCGATCCAGGGTGTCTCGTGGTATTGCACCGTGACGAACAGGTTCTGGCGGTGCAGCACCTTGTTGTGCTTGAGGTTGTGCAGCAGCGCGTTGGGGACCACGCCGGCCTCGGCGCACAGAAATACGGCCGTGCCGTCCACCCGCATGGGAGGGTTGGCCTGCACCGAAGCCAGAAAGTCCTGCAGGTTGATAGAGTCCTCACGCAGCTTGTCGCCCAGCAGTTCGCGCCCGCGCTTCCAGGTCATCATCAGCGTGAAAATGGCGCCGCCGATGAGCAGCGGGAACCAGCCTCCCTGCAACAGCTTGAGCAGGTTGGAGCTGAAGAACAGGATGTCCACCGCAAAAAAGAACCCCGTCGCGGCGACGCACAGCGCCAGCGGATAGCCCCAGCCGTAGCGGATGACAAAGAAAGTGAGCACCGTGGTGATGGTCATGTCCAGCGTCACGGCGATGCCGTAGGCCGCCGCCAGGTTGCTGGACGAGCGAAACAGCACCACCGCCAGCACGATCATCACGAACAGCCCCCAGTTGACGAAGGGCATGTAGATCTGGCCGGTATCGCGCGTGCTGGTGTGGCGCACCTGCAGGCGCGGCAGGTA
>NZ_JBFWLZ010000079.1:0-3034 GCF_050251835.1 Diaphorobacter sp.
TTCAGCATGGACATGGCGGGCAGCCCGTCCGCGCGCGCCGTCAAGCGCATCGAGGACGTGCGCGTGCTGCGCACCGTGCAGTTCCCTGAAGACGCGGGCCCCATGGCCCACCCCGTGCGGCCCGACAGCTACGTCGAGATCAACAACTTCTACACCGTCACGATCTACGAGAAAGGCTCGGAGGTCGTGCGCATGCAGCACAACCTGGTCGGCCGCAACGGCTTTGCCAAGGGGCTGAAGCTGTACTTTGAACGCCACGACGGCCAGGCCGTCACCTGCGACGACTTCGCCCAGGCCATGGCCGACGCCAACCCCGGCAGCGCGCTGGCGCAGCATCTGCAGCAGTTCAAGCGCTGGTATTCGCAGGCGGGCACGCCGCGCGTCAAGGCCGTGGGCCAGTACGACGCCGAGGCACGCCGCTACACCCTCACCCTGTCGCAAAGCTGCCCCGCCACGCCGGGCCAGTCGGACAAGCTGCCCTTCGTCATCCCGGTGGCGCTGGGCCTGGTGGGCAGCGACGGCCGCGCCCTGCCGCTGCAGCTGGAGGGCGAAGCTGCCGCCGGCCCCGCCGAGCGCACCGTGGTGCTGACCGAGACCGAGATGACGCTCACCTTCGTGGATGTGGACACGCCGCCCGTGCCATCGCTGCTGCGGCACTTCAGCGCACCGGTCATCCTGGATTGCGAGTACAGCGACGCCGATCTGCTGACCCTGCTGGCGCACGACAGCGACGCGTTCAACCGCTGGGAAGCCGGCCAGCGCCTGATGCTGCGCATTGCTATCAATGCGATAGCTGACAGCGCCCTATCCATAAGCGCTAGCGGCCAAATCGACCAAGACCTCTTGCCCGCAGCCCTGGTGCAGGCCATGCGCGACGTGCTGCGCAACCCCACGCTGGACGCCGCCTTCAAGGAGCTGGTGCTGACACTGCCGTCCGAAAGCTACATCGCCGAGCAACTGGACGTGGTGGATCCGCAACGCGTGCATGCAGTGCGCGAAGCGCTGCGCCAGCAACTGGCCACCGCATTGCACAGCGACTGGGCCTGGGCCTGGGAGCAGCACCAAGACACCGGCGCCTACCGCCCTGATGCCGTATCCGCGGGCCGCCGCGCCCTGGCTGGCCTGGCGCTCCACATGCTGTGCCTGGCCGCACGCACCAGCGGCGATGCCGTGTGGCCCGGCAAGACCTATCAGCGCTGCAAGGATGCGGGCAACATGACCGACCGCTTCAACGCCCTGGCTGCGCTGGTCAGCAGCGGCCACGAGCTGGCGGCGCCCGCGCTGACGCGCTTTCACGCGATGTTCAAGGACGACGCCCTGGTGCTGGACAAATGGTTCGCGCTGCAGGCGGGCGCGCCCGACCGCGGCGGCAATGTGCTGCCCGCCGTGCGCCAGCTCATGAAGCACCCGGACTTCCACATCAAGAACCCCAACCGCGCGCGCAGCGTGATTTTTAGCTATTGCAGCGCCAACCCGGGCGGCTTTCACCGCGCCGACGCCGCGGGCTACGTCTTCTGGGCCGACCGCGTGCTGGAGCTCGACAGCTTCAACCCGCAGGTCGCGTCGCGCCTGGCGCGCGCGCTGGATCGCTGGAAGAAGCTGGCCGAGCCGTACCGCACCGCCGCCCGCGAGGCCATCGCCCGCGTGGCCGCCAAGCCCGACCTGTCCAATGATGTGCGCGAAGTCGTCACCCGCGCCCTGGCCGATTAAAGATCAAAGAAAGGCTTTTCCATGACCCAACGCATCAGCTTCACCCGCTACCTTGTCGAGCAGCAACGTGTGGACGGGCGCATCCCGCCCCAACTGCGCCTGCTGCTGGAAGTGGTGGCCCGCGCCTGCAAGCGCATCAGTTTCGCCGTGAACAAGGGCGAACTGGGCGACGTGATGGGCAGTGCCGGCACCGAGAACGTCCAGGGCGAGGTGCAGAAAAAGCTGGACATCATCGCCAACGAAACCCTGATCGAAGCCAACGAATGGGGCGGCCACCTGGCAGCCATGGCCAGTGAAGAGATGGAGGGCATCTACGTGGTGCCCAACCGCTACCCGCAAGGCGAATATCTGCTGATGTTCGACCCGCTGGACGGCTCGTCCAACATCGACGTGAACGTGAGCATCGGCACCATCTTCAGCGTGCTGAAGAAGCCCGAGGGCCACCCCGGCGTGCTCGACAGCGACTTCCTGCAGCCTGGCAGCCAGCAGGTGGCGGCCGGCTACTGCATCTACGGCCCGCAGACCACGCTGGTGCTGACGGTGGGCGACGGCGTGGCCATGTTCACGCTCGACCGCGAGCAGGGCTCCTTCGTCCTCACCCGCGAAAACGTGCGCATCCCCGAGGACACCAAGGAATTTGCCATCAACATGAGCAACATGCGCCACTGGGACGAGCCCGTGCGCCGCTACATCGACGAATGCCTGCAAGGCAAGGAAGGCCCGCGCGGCAAGGACTTCAACATGCGCTGGATTGCCAGCATGGTGTCCGACGTGCACCGCATCCTGTGCCGCGGCGGCATCTTCATGTACCCCTGGGACAAGCGCGAGCCCCACAAAGCGGGCAAGCTGCGCCTGATGTACGAAGCCAACCCCATGGGTTGGCTGGTCGAGCAAGCGGGCGGCGCCGCCACCAACGGCAGGCAGCGCATCCTGGACATCCAGCCAACACAGTTGCATGAGCGCGTGAGCGTGATCCTGGGATCGAAAAACGAAGTCGAGCGCGTGACAAGCTACCATTCAACGCTATAATTCTGGGCTTACGCCGGTGTAGCTCAGTCGGTAGAGCAGCTCATTCGTAATGAGAAGGTCGGGTGTTCGATTCATCTCTCCGGCACCAAGTCAACAAAAGAAACCCCGCTATCTATTCGATAGCGGGGTTTTTTGTTTTTTGCCCCTTACAGACTGTTTACAAACCGCCGGATCAGATACAGCTGTCTCAAGCTATCCAAGAGAGCCGTCCGAACGGGAAGAACCCCGAGACGCACTGGACAACCAATGGCACCTCAGCACGAAGACGCACGTCGGCACGGGTGCCGGCTCGCGC